>JAXJVI010000208.1:0-1811 GCA_036308615.1 Acutalibacteraceae bacterium
ACCCAATAGCGATGTGATACTTGATAAATCGGACAACCCTAACCGTAAAACTCAATATGACTTGATCACGGTGTACAAAACAAATCTCGGTTGGGTAAATATTGACAGCGGGGCACCCAATCGAGTTGTAAAGGAATGGCTTGAGGACAGACCTGCACCATTTCAGGATACAGAGCTTATCAGACCGGAATACACCTACGGAAATTCCCGTGTTGATTTTTATATGGAATGTCCTGGAAGGAAAATCCTGATGGAGGTCAAAGGCTGCACCCTTGAAATCGACGGCATCGGCTATTTCCCTGATGCACCGACAGAACGGGGCGTAAAGCACTTACGGGAGCTTAAGTCTGCGGCAGAGAAGGGCTATGAATGCTATATTGCTTTTGTCATCGCTATGCCTGATGTGAGGCAGGTACTTCCGAATATGACTACTCATCCGGAATTCGGTAGAGCTTTAGCAGAAGCAACAGCGGCAGGCGTAAAAGTGTTGTATATGATATGTGATGTGCAACCGGACAGCCTATCCGTCACGGAATGTATAGAAGCATAGGCCTTAGAAAAGATACAAACTTAACTAAACTGCCTCTTTCATATTTCGGGAGCAATATAATTTTTGTCATGTAGGGCTGCGGCTATTTGTTCCAGTACTTCTTCCGATTCGGCACGGACGGTATGATAGTGATAACCGCCCGTAATTGCCATCAATTCTGTGGATTTTCCGCTTCTCACGCCCTCAATAAACTGCTTTACATGAAGTCTTGAAAAAATATTGAGATTTGCCGCAACCTTGCCGTAAACCTTATGCCAAACAAACACATCCACAACCGTACCGCCGAGGTCTACAATAGTGTTCAGTTCGTCCTCGGTCTGCGCTGTGGTATGGTGAACCTTGAATACACGCTCTTTAAGCGGTGTGCTTTGAATATAATAACCGTTATGGGTTGATAGAATTTCATAACCAGACGCTTTCAAAACCGAAATGTCTTGTACAATAATTTGACGGGACACACCGAATTTTTCGGCAAGAGCGCCCCCCGATACTGCCCTTTGTTCCGTGAGCAGGAAACCGGCTATTTCTTTTCTTCTTTGGTCTGCCTTCATCCGGCCACCACCTTTTTATTAATTATATAGCGTGAAGATTTTTAAGGGAAAGATCCAAAATCGGCGAAGAATGGGTTAATGCTCCGCTTGATATATAGTCTACACCAATATCAACCAGTTTTGCAACATTTTCTTTTGTAACATTTCCGCTGCATTCGGTTTCGGCTTTGCCCGCCGTCAGCCTTACCGCCTCTTTCATATCCTCTACGCTCATATTATCAAGCATAATTATGTCCGCGCCTGCTTCCAGCGCTTCTTTAAGCATATCAAGATTTTCAACCTCAATTTCAATCTTGCGGACAAAGGGCGCGTATTCCTTTGCCATACGAACCGCCTGTTTTACACCGCCGGCCGCACCGATGTGGTTATCCTTTAAAAGAATACCGTCGCTCAAATTATAGCGGTGGTTGTATCCGCCGCCGACCTTTACGGCATACTTTTCAAAAATACGCATACCGGGTGTAGTCTTGCGGGTATCAAGGAGCTTTGTTTTTGTGCCCTTAAGCAAATCGGCAACGGTGCGGGTATAGGTAGCAATACCGCTCATACGCTGCAGGTAATTAAGGGCTGTACGCTCACCCGAAAGCAAAACCCGAATATCGCCGCGAAGTACTCCCAGCTTTTCTCCCTTATTTACGGTATCTCCGTCCTGACAGCTAAAGGTTACCTCGGTTTTTTCGTCCAAAAGCTCAAAAACTCGCTTAAATACA
>JAXJVI010000209.1:0-1572 GCA_036308615.1 Acutalibacteraceae bacterium
AGCTTTTTGCCGTGACATTTTTCGCTGTATTTTTTCGGGTTTTCTATAATATCGTTAGCCGTATTAATAAGGCGGTCAAGCTCTTCTACAGTAAGCTCGGATATATCGATTAAGCTTCTCATTATGCTTTTGCTCCGTTTACTTCTAAATATTTTTTAATACGGTCAACATTTTCTTTATTTTCAGAGTCTTCCTCTAAGTACTCGATCATATCATAAACATCCACTACCGAATACACGGGGAAGCCGAACTCCTCGCCGACCTCCGCCATTGCGGATTTTTCAGTCTGACCCTTTTCCTTGCGGTCAACCATAACAAAGGTTGCGGCAACCTTAGTGTTTTTAAGGGAGGAGAGAATGGACATACTCTCTCTGATAGCAGTACCCGCCGTGATAACATCCTCGACTATTACGATTTCTTCACCGTCAGTCGGCTTATAGCCTACAAAAACGCCCCCCTCGCCGTGATCCTTTTCCTCCTTACGGTTGAAGAAAAAGGGTACATCAAGTCCGTTTTCCGAAAGGGCAACCGCAACCGACACCGCAATCGGAATACCCTTGTAGGCGGGGCCGTAAAGCACGGTTTTTTTGTTGCCTATCTTCTCAAAGTAAGCCTTGGCGTAAAACTCGCCTAATTTTCTAATCTGCTCGCCTGTTTTAATGTCCCCCGCATTTATGAAATAGGGAATTTTTCTACCCGATTTAGCGGTAAAATCGCCGAATTTAAGTACTCCCGCCGACTCTAAAAACTTAATAAATTCTCTTTTGTAGCTTTCCATATTAACTTACTCCTTTATAATTCCGAATTCCGAATTAATCTACAAATTCTTCTACGCACCGCTCATACGCCGCCACGGGGTCTGCCGCCGCGGTTATCGGTCTGCCCACAACTATATAGTCGCTGCCGATTTTTTTAGCCTCTGCGGGGGTCATAACCCTTTTTTGGTCGCCGACGTCTCCGTCCGCAAAGCGAACACCGGGGGTAACCGTCAAAAAGCCCTTTCCGCAGGTAGTGTGCACCTTTTCGGCTTCAAGGGGTGAGCATACCACGCCGTCAAGCCCCGCGATTTTCGCATTATTCGCGTAGTGCATAACAACCTTGTCGATAGGCTCCTTAATAAGCAGGTCTTTTTCCATTCTCTCCTGGTCGGTGGAAGTAAGCTGTGTTACGGCTATAAGCAAGGGTCTTGTGCCGTCGGGACGGGTTAAGCCCTCTATCGCCGCCTCCATCATAGAAATGGTGCCTGCGGCGTGCAAATTTGTCATATCAACATCAAGACGGGAAAGCACCGCCATTGACTTTTTGACTGTGTTCGGAATATCGTGAAGCTTTAAATCAAGAAAAATTTTATGTCCCCTCACCTTTATTTCGCGGACAATCTGCGGCCCCTCGGCGTAAAAAAGCTCCATTCCTATTTTTACAAAGGGTTTCTTGCCTGTGAATTTATCAAGAAAGCTAAAACAGTCCTCCTTTGAAGCAAAATCGCAGGCGATAATAACATCCTTTCCCATCAGTGCGCTCCTCCTATAATATCCTTTAAATTATTGATTTTATATTTTTCCATAACCCTCG
>JAXJVI010000210.1:0-4322 GCA_036308615.1 Acutalibacteraceae bacterium
CCACCGGCAACCCGCACCCTTTACACAAGGGAGGCTATGACAACTATCATTTCACCCCTCCAAACCCCGATTTATTTTTTACATCCCCTTGAATTTATCCCATATCAAAGGGCTTTTTGCCGCCGCTTTCTCTGCCGGGCTTACCGCCCATACCCCCTGACGCGCCGTATGAGGTTGATACGGAGCTTATTTCTACCGCAAAGCTACTGTCACCGCCGGTAACCTTGCCCGATACTGTGTAACCGTTTTGGTCACAGCCTGTCACCGTTCCGCCTATTGTTACGGTGTAACTGCTCCCGACGGTAAGCTCCGGCGAGCTTACAATAATGCTGTTATACTGCTTTGAGGGCATAAACGAGGCTATTACCTTACCCGAGGAATCGGTGACGGCAATACTGTCGCCCGCGTTGGCGGAGCCGTTAAGCGTATACATAAACGAGGCTTGCGAGGAGTTTTGCGAGAAGCCCTGCGCCATACCGGAGCTCCCGCATAGAATTGCCGTGCCGCCCGTTACCACAGCGGAGGAATTGTAGTCAAAGGCGCCGTTGCCGCTGTCTGTAGGCCCGCTTACAAGCAGTACTCCGCCAGACATAGTTATACTGCCGTTTGAGTCCACTCCGTCTCCCGAGGCATTTACTAAAATGTAGCCGCCCGTAATATTTATCTGTGCGTTGGAATTGCTGTTAAAGGTGTTCTCGCCCGGTCTTCCTCCCATAGAGGAGGAGTCGTTACCCCCTGCGGCGTTTATTCCGTCGTCGCTTGCGGTAACATCAATTTTACCGCCCGAAATTGTAACAGCCGTTCCCTCAAGCCCCTCGTAGGCTTTGCTTATCTTAATGTCGCCGCCGTTTATGATTAGAGCGTCGTCGGCATGGATGCCGTCATCACCCGAGGAAATCACGATATTACCGCCGTTTATCTCGGCGTCGCTGTTTGAGTGTATCGCGTCGTCAGCCGAGTCGATGTTAAAATTGCCGCCGTCTATGGTTATTAAATAGGAGCATTTAAGCGCCTTTGCGCTTTCGGTATCCTCGACGGTTTGGGTCTCGTAAGAGGGATTAAAGCCTCTCATATCATAGCCCTGTGAATGTGTGGACGCATTTTGCGAGCCTCCGCCTGTTTTAACAGTGAAATCGCCGTCCTTAATTTTAAGGGCGGTTTCTGCTTCTATACCGTCATTTTCGGCGGTGATGTTAAAACTGCCCGATTCAATATAAACATATCCGCGGCTTTCCTCCTCGGTGTTTGTGGATTTTATGCCGTCGCCGCCTGCGTTTACGGTAATGTCAGCGTCCGAGCACTTAACACAGTCCTTGCCCTCAATTCCCCGCCCTGTGCTCGTTACATTAAGGGTAAGCCCGCATATAACAAGGTCGTCCTTTGAGGCTATACCGCATTTATAATTACCCTTTACCGTAAGAGTGCCTTTGCCGTTAAGGGTTAAATCGGCACGGCTGAAAATTGCGGCATCAACATTACTGTCGGAATATTCCGAAGAGTAATCAGCACCGTCCGAAACCGTGTTTTCCGCTCCCTCCAAGGCGGTGATAAAGACCTTATCCGCGGCGGTTATATATATTGCGGGACCTGCGTTGTTTTCTATTGTCGCGTTATTAAGGACAATCTTGATTTTAGCGGTATCGGGGGCAGAAACTACAATTTGCGTGTGCTTTCCCGTGACAAGATATGTCCCCTCGGCGGTTATTTTTACCGTATCCTCATTTTCGCCGATAGCTTTTGCGGAGCCTTCGTCATAATCGTATGTCAAATCGTTGTTTGTTAATTCAAAATCCATATTATCGGTTGAAATATCGGTTTTAACCGTTTCGCCTTCCGTAACCGATGAAACGCCGCCGATTTCTTCGGTTTTCCCGCAGGAACAAAGCATTAAAAGGGTCAACACAACCGAAATAACAAGGTATACTTTTTTCATATAGCTACAGCTCCTCCGAAGCGCCCATACGGCAGCTGCTTACAATTTCAAGATTTCCGTTGCGGCAGCGCATACCGTCTATAAGCGCCTTTTCATTTTGTGGGTTCTTAAGCCGCAGAGTATAGGTCAGCTTGTAAAGACTGCCCATATTAGTGGTTTTTACGCTTTTAAGCCTATGATACGAGGTGTGCTCTTTAAATAAATCCTCAAACATATCGGTATAATTCAAGTCCTCGGGAACGGTGATTCTAAGCTCCCGTTCGGTGTGAGCGCTTTCCCCAAAGCCGCTTACAGTGTAAACAATATTGGCAAGGGAGAGAATAAGGGTGAATATAATCGCTATGCCGACAAAGCCCACCCCCGTTGCAAGTCCCGCCGCCATAGCCGTGAAGATGCTTAAAATTTCTCTTGCACTTCCGGGGGCTGAACGGAAGCGCACCAGCGAGAAGGCGCCCGCCACGGCTATTCCCGTTCCGAGATTGCCGTTTACCAGCATTATTATAACCTCCACTATAACGGGCAGTAGGGCTATTGTCACAGCGAAGCTTTTGGAGGAGGGATTTTTGAACATATGGGACAGGGATAGAATAAGTCCGCATAAAAGGGCTACCGCAGTGCATATCGCGAAGCCTGCGGGTGTTATGCTACCGGTCATTATACTTGAAAACGCAGAATTAAGCACAGTGATTACCCCCTGATTGTGTGTTTTTACTTAGAATATTTTTGTAAGCCGTACCGTATTTTGAAGATGAGGTTGGATATATTTTAAGCCGCGTAAGCATTTCCGCCGTCCAAAGCGGCATAGCGCCCGCGGTTTTAATTTTCATTAAATACATTCCCCCGGGCAAAACCTGCTCTCCGTAAATTCCGTTTTTTAAATCGAGCTCGTTTTCGCGGTAAAATATATCGCTGTCAAAGGTAAGTCTCACGGTCGGGTCCTCCTTATCGTAAAAGGCGAGGCGGTTGTAAAAAATATCAACAGACGGCGAAAGCGGGCTGTAATAGGTCTTGAAATAATCGATTTCATTTTTGATCTGCGAGGGTTCTAAAGCGGCTTCGTCACCCTTCATATAAGAAATACCCTCCGAATAGGGAGTAGCTATACGCCGCTTGTAAACTATACCCTTGTACTTCTTTTTAAGCTCCAAAAAACAGTCGGAACTGCCGTTTGGCACGCCGTAGGAGCGCAGTCTTAGCTTTTCCTTATAGACCGGCCTTTCGATAGACGCCCTTATAAGTCTTTTATCGGGAGTATCGTAATATATACTGCAAACGGTGCTTTTTCCGTATTTATCGGGCAAGGCACAGCCTTTAAGCACCTCTGTAACCGAAAAATACTGCTTTTCGTTTAACAGATATTTCTTTTCGTATCTTTTAAAAACCGTCTGAAACATTTTTACCACCTCTCTGATTAAAATGTAGCATAGCAATTTCATACCCTTGTGAACGGTTTTTTAACAAGTTTTACAAGAATTTAACATTCGACAAAATCCGATTTTTTTATCATAAAAGGTTGACATAACAAGGGCATAAATATATAATTAGTATGTGTATGTAAAATAATAAGGAGTAGAAAGATGAGCAAAATTTGCAGACCTATCTGCGTCTTTTTATCTGTAATAATATTGCTTTTTACTGCTTTAGGCAGTACCTTCGGGGTCGCTGCGGCGAATGTTGTATATTATGTTAAGGGAAGCGATGTCAATGTCCGCGAGGACGCGACTACAACCAGTAAAAGCCTCGGCAAGCTTTCCTATGTGTATGTCACTAAAAACGGCGAAAAGCAGGGAACGGACGGTTATGTGTGGTTTAATATTACTTACGGTGATATTACGGGATATATTCGAAGCGATTTTATTGAAGAAATCCCCGTTGTGACAGACCAAAGCTTTGAAGAACAGCTTAAAGCTTTTCCCGATAGCTATAAAGATTATCTGCGGCGGCTTCATACGGTTTATCCAAACTGGAAGTTTTACGCTGATAATATTGATATGACCCTTGACGAGGCGGCAAAGCTTGAGCTTGTTAGAAAGGTTACGGATTATAAGAGTCTGTCCTGGCGCTCTATGGATTTAGGCTCCTATGACTGGGGCTCGGGAGAATGGGTTTCCAAAGAGAACGGGCGTTGGTATTATGTGTCCCGTGAGGTAATAAAGTATTATATGGATCCTCGCAACTTCCTTAATGCAAATTCCATATACACATTTTTACAGCAAGCCTACGACCCCGTGCACCAAACCGAGGCGGGACTCCGCAAGGTTATAAGCGGCACCTTCCTTGAAAGAGGCTATGACGGCGACAGTAACGCTTATGTAAGGGATATTATGACGGCGGCAAGCGAGTCCGGCGTTAACCCTTATATTCTTGCGGCAACGATAATTCAGGAGCA
>JAXJVI010000211.1:0-2153 GCA_036308615.1 Acutalibacteraceae bacterium
TATATTTGCGTTTATAGCGGAAGTCGGCAAGGGTGGAGAGATTACTGTCCGCCTTAAAGATTATATCGCCGCCTCTGCCGCCATCGCCGCCGTCAGGGCCGCCCGCCGCGACATACTTCTCCCTATGAAAGGAAACCGCGCCGTCGCCGCCGTTACCCGCCTTTAAATGAATTTTTGCAATATCTACAAACATAAGCTTACCTTTCCGATAATAATAAATCGGTTATTCTTCTTCCTCAAAATCGCCTTCTTCAGGCTCGTTTAAAAGATACACCTCGTAAAGCTCCCTTGCGCGCTCATAATTTTTATCCGATACAAGGATATAATCAGGCACAATTCCGCCGCCTAAAAGCAGCTTTACCGAGCCGCCCGCGCCCTGCTGACGGCAGACAAAGGGTATTCCGTTTTCCTTTAGCATATCCTGAAACACCGCAGATGATACGGGATTAGTTATAACTGCCGCAACTACAGGCTCGTTTTCTTCCTGCTTTTTCTCTTTCTTCCTCTTAAAAAAGCTCATTCGCCGTCCTGCTCCGTTTCCTCGGCATCTTCATCGAAAAAACCTTCCTCAAATGTCGGCTCGGAATTTAAAAAATCCTCATATATTTGATTTGCCCTTTCAAAATCGGCTTCGTCTACATAAATATCCACCGCCGTGAACGCGCCGCCGAAGGTAACCTTTAAAGTTCCCTCTCCCTCGGCATCATCGGAAAAGAGAATACCGTTTTCCTTAAGCAAATCCTTTAATATCTCCGCAGAAACCACATCGTCAAGGGAGGCTAAAAGCACGGGATTGTTTAAAATTATTTCCTCAGCCGACGCCTCTTCCTCTTCATCATTAAAGGTCAAATCGGCTCCGCAAACGGGGCAAAGCTCCGCATTATCCTCACATTCCGCCTTGCATACATGACAGATTTTCATAAATTCCTCTTCCTTTCTAAAAAAATAAATCCGGGAAGCTGTCTGCCGCCCGGATTATAACTTACTGCTCAACAGCGTAAATACTTACCTGTTTACGGTCTCTGCCTACACGCTCAAACTTAACCTTGCCGTCAATGAGAGCGAACAGGGTGTCGTCCGAGCCGCGTCCGACATTGTTTCCCGCGTGAATGTGGGTTCCTCTCTGACGGACTAAGATGTTGCCCGCCAAAACGAACTGACCGTCGGCGCGCTTAACGCCTAAACGCTTGGATTCGCTGTCGCGACCGTTCTTGGTGGAGCCCATACCTTTTTTATGAGCGAATAACTGAATGTTAATCTTAAGCATTTTTTGCACCTCCGTGAATTGTGATGTTACTGCCGTACTGTTCGGAAAGCTCGGTCAAGTGCAGTCTTAACCCCTCTAAAACCTTTACCGTACATATTGACGGTTCCTTTACATAAAAGCGCATCACGGCGTCGTCTATAAAAACCTCCGCCTTATCACCTATTATATCGGTTACGGTGTTAGCCGCCATATACGCCGCGGAGGAAACCGCCGCGCAGACAATCTTTCCGACCCCGTCGTCACCGTCCTTAGACGAATGACCGCTGATTTCAAAGCCGTAAAGCCCTTTTTCATCAGCCAAAAATTTTACCCTTGTCATAGATTAACCGATTTCGGTAATCTGTACCTTTGTGTAAGGCTGTCTGTGACCCATCTTGCGTGAGCTGCTCTTCTTGGGCTTGTAGGTGAAGACGGTAATCTTCTTACCCTTGCCGTTCTTTAAAACGGTGCCCTTAACGAAAGCGTCCTTAACATAGGGCTTGCCAACCTTCAAGGTTCTGTTGTTTACGGCAACAACCTTGTCGAAGGTAACCTCTTCGTCAACCTCGGCGTTAAGCTTTTCAACATAGATAACATCACCGCTCTGAACACGGTACTGCTTTCCGCCTGTTTCGATAATTGCGTACATTTTTATTACACCTGCCATTTATACAGTCTCGCTACAGAGGGCGTGCGCCAAAGGCACAACTTAACAAGCCCACAATATGCGGCTTACATATTCTATCATACCAAACCCGCTTTGTCAAGGAAAATAAAATGATGTTTTGATATTTATATGTTATACGGCAGACATTTGGCACCGAACCTATAAATATATTAGCCTGTACAGACTGTAGCATTAAGGAAAATTGCATATGAGGCCCCCTTGCCTAAAGGGGGCTGTCAA
>JAXJVI010000212.1:0-2949 GCA_036308615.1 Acutalibacteraceae bacterium
GCCTCCCTGTCCTCCTCGGTTAAATGATAGCCGCAGGGGACTTCTACAATATTATCGTGGAAATCCAACGCCGCCGCTTCTTTTTCGGTGACGGGCGCGGTATCAAGCTCGACATCGCTTATAACCCGACCGTCCGAAAGCTCTATAATACGGTCGGCGTATTGCTCGGCAAACTCCCGGTCGTGGGAAACGACTATTACAAGCTTTGTTTCCGAAAGCTTTTTAAGGGTATCGAAAACCTGTCTGCCCGTGTTTGAATCCAGCGCACCGGTCGGCTCGTCCGCCATAATTATTTGGGGCTTTTTAACAAGCGCTCTCGCTATTGCAACCCTCTGCTTTTGTCCGCCCGAAAGCTCGTTTGGCTTGCGCGCGCCGAAGCCCTCTAAGTCCACCTGCTTTAAAATGTCGTTTATTTCCCTGTCGCTTGCCTTGCGGTTTTGAAGCTCAATAGCAAGGGCGATATTCGCTCCCACCGAAAACTCGTCAAGCACATTGTATTCCTGAAAAATAAAACCGACATAGGTGTTTCTGTAGGAATCGAAATGCTGCTGCTTAAAGTTCTTTGAGGAAACGCCCTTTATTATTATTTCGCCGCCGTCGTAGCTGTCAAGCCCGCCCAACACATTCAAAAGGGTGGATTTACCGCTGCCCGATTTGCCGAGCAGAAAAACCATTCCCTTATCGGGGAATTTTAAGGAAACCTTATCAAGCGCCGTAACCGGCACGCCCTTTTTGGGTTTATAAATTTTTACAAGTTCTTTTGTTTCTAACATAACTGCCTCCTAAACGCTGTACTAATTATGCTAACTGTACTAATTCAAATGGTACAGATATATGATACCACCCCATATGGTGTTTGTCAATATAGATTACAAAATTTTAACTATTATTCTTCTTTGCCCTGTGTTTGCAAATGCGGTTGTATATAAAAAGTCCCAAAAGGCTGATAACCACCGTTACGCCGAAAACTATGGCGGCAAGCTCATACCTCTTAATGCCAAGCGCACTGCCTCCGACGGTCGAGGTTATAATGGACGGCAGTCGCGCCACAGAGACTATAAGCATAAATTTTGAAGCCTTTATATCGGTCACTCCGACAAAATAGGTCAGTAAGTCCTTTGGGGTGCCCGGAAGAAAGAATACCAGAAAGGTAATAAGGTCAAGCCGTTTTTCGTTTTGCAGGAATTTAAGCTGTTTGATCTTGCCCGTGTCAAAAAACACCTCTACCAAGCGCATACCGAACCGCCTTACAAGCCCGAAGACCAAAAGACTGCCGAGTGTTACGCCGATAACGCAAAGTATTGTCCCCTCCACCGCGCCGAAAGCATAACCTGCCCCTATTTCAAGCGGCTCACCCGGCACTAAGGCTATTAATACCTGAAACATCATCATTCCGATAAATATGAGTCTGCCCCAGTTTCCGCGCGACTCAACCCAAGCTCTGAATTTTTCAGGCTCGGAGACAAGGTTTATCATCGGCTTGCCTATAAACCAAGCGACAAGCGCGGAAAAACCGAGAAATAAAACCAAAACTAAGATACTTATTATTCTTTTCTGTTTTAAGGTAAGGTGTCTTTCTTCACTTTGAGTACTCATATAATTTTGTACCAACGTCCTTTTTAAGCTGTTCCCAGGCGTCCTCATGCTCGACATAATAAAGCGGGCACAATTTCTCTGTAATATCATAATGCCTTATAACCGCCGATTCGTCAAGACCCAATTCATTTAAAAGCCAAGAAACAAGCTTAATTACCGCATTATAGGTGTCATCATTAAATTTACCCGTCTCGTCGGGGTGACAGACCTCAATGGAGATTGTATCGTTATTTCGCCAGTTGCTCGCCGCCGATTTTTCCCACAAGGGCAGACACTGGATTATTTCTCCCTCAAGCCCCACTACAAAGTGGGAGCTTACCTCGGTAGAGTCCTTGTCGAAATAATCACGGTTGTTTTTTGCCGTGGTGTTTGGATTGCCGACATAGTGAATTACAATATTTTTAACCCCGTCAAGCTCTGTCCCTGTTCTCGCGGTATTATGCAGGTGAATAATCTGCTCGTCTATCCAGTCGGGAATTTCGATAGCCCTTACCTTTTCGAGCTTGGCGGAAGGCGGTTCTTTTGCCGACTTATAAATCTTTATACCGAAAACCGCTCCCGCCGCCAGACCTAAAAGCAGTAAAAAACAGATTACTCGTTTTAAAATCAGTTTTCTTTTTCTTCGCCGTCTGCGCTCCAACTGCGCAAGACGGGAATCATAATTATTTTCCGCCATTATTAAACTTCCTTTATACCGTATCAAATGTTAGTGTTACCTTAAATAAATCGCCGTCAATATCGATTTTAAGACTGCCGTTTTGAAGCTCGGTAAGGCTTTTTGCTATCGAAAGCCCTAAGCCGCTACCCTCGGTGTTGCGGGATTTGTCGCCCCGTACAAACCGCTCGGTAAGCTCCTCACCCGTAATGTTAAGCTCGTATTTTGAAATATTCCTAAAGGTTATTTGCGCCTTGCCGTCCCTTTCCGAAACATTAAGGTAAACCCTTGTACCGAACTGCGAATACTTGCAGATATTGTTCATCAGGTTATCGAACACCCTCCAGAGGTGTCTGCCGTCCGCCATAATTTTAATCGGCGTTTCGGGAATACTAACCACAGGAGTAAGCCCCGCCGCCTTTAACCGCTCGTCAAACTCCCCTACGGTTTGGGACAAAAGCACACCCGCCTCGCAGACCGAAAGATTTACCGCAAGGTTGCCGGTTGAAGCCTTTGAAGCCTCCATTAAATCCTCAATAAGCTTTTTAAGTCTTGATGACTGCCTATCCAAAACATCGATATATTCCCTGATATTTTGGTTTTCGGGCTCTTCCTTTTTGATAAGGTCAACATAGTTTATTATAGAGGTGAGCGGGGTTTTAATATCGTGGGAAACATTGGTGATAAGCTCGGTTTTA
>JAXJVI010000213.1:0-2042 GCA_036308615.1 Acutalibacteraceae bacterium
GTAATCAGTCAGGAGCAGAGAATTGAAGCGCAAAACCTTAATATTACGGGACTTGACGAGATACAAAGTATCTCCGTAAACGCTGACCGAGACCTTATACATCAGGTTATATACAATCTTGTGGATAACGCGATTAAATTTACGGACGAATCGGGAACCATAGACTTTAAGGTTAAAAAAGACAGTAAAAAGCTTGTTTTCACCATAACCAATACGGGCAAGGGAATACCCGAAAACGAGCTGCCCTATGTTTTTGACAGATTTTATAAAGGCGATAAGTCGCGTTCAGCGGTTAAAAACAGCACGGGACTGGGTCTTTATATCGTTAAAACCATTCTAAAGGCGCACGGCGGTTCAATCACCGTTACAAGCCGAGAAAACGATTTTACGGCATTCAGCGTGACACTACCATTATGATAAAGAACGGAGAATAAAAATGGACGATTTTTTTGAGAAAAAAGACGGTGCCCAACAAAATGCGGAGGGCGCGGAAAACACCGAAGCCGCCGCTTTTGAGAACAACGCGGAAAATCAGGACGATAACCCCCAAGAACATAGTACTCAAAACGGTGCGGAAAGCAGTAATTCTCCCAAGGTTCAGGAGCAATATGCTCCTTACGGCTCGCAAAATTTCGGCTATCCCGACTTCAGCGGGGGTAATACCGCTCCGAAGAACAGGATAAACTACTCCGATGTACTGCCCGTTAATGATTATAAGCCTATGAGCAGAGGACTTAAGGTTTTTGCTTTGATTATGGCGGCAGTTATAATGCTTACCGGCGCGTCGGTTGCGGGCTACTTCTTAGGCAGAAGCAGTATAGGCTCAGGAACGCGGAAAAATGTTACGGTGAATTTGGCGGCAAAGCCTGCCGATACCGATGAGATGACAGCCGCTCAGGTTTATGAAAAGGTAAACAGCTCTGTTGTTGGAATTACGGTATATAATTCCGCAGGAGACGGCTCTCAGGCGAGCGGTGTTTTCTACTCCGAGGACGGATATATTGTAACCAACGACCATATTTATTCGGAGGTGGGGGCGCCTAAGTTTAAGGTCTATACATCGGACGGTAAAGAGTATGACGCAAAGTATATTGCCGGAGATCAGGTAAGCGATCTTGCGGTGCTTAAAATTGAGGGAAGCGGCTTTACTCCTGCCCAGTTCGGAAATTCGGACGAAATTATTTACGGTGAAAATGTTGTCGCTATCGGCAGACCCAGCGACGCTACACAGGCTTCCAGCATTACAAAGGGTATTATTTCTTCCACGGGAAGACGGGTGAGGACAACATCCAACTACTCCGCAAAGCTTATCCAGACCGACAGCGCCATTAACCCCGGCAGCTCGGGCGGCGCGCTTGTAAATATGTACGGTCAGGTAATAGGTATTACCTCTTCAAAGCTTGCGGGGGTAAGCTATGACGCGGTGGGATACGCCATACCCACAAAGACGATGAAACGCATTTGCGAAGAGCTTATAAAGGAGGGAAGGGTTGTCAGCCGCGCGAAGCTCGGTATAACCTATACCGCCATTAATTCGGTAACTGCCGAGATTAACGGATATGAATGTGTAGGTCTGTATGTTGCCTCGGTTTCGGAGGACAGCGACCTTTACGGAAAGGTTTCCGAGGGTGATGTAATTACCCATATAAACGGTACGGAGGTTACAAGCGACGATATTGTGCTTGATATTATCGAAGAAAGCTCTGCCGGGGATAAAATATCGGTCATCGTGCTAAACAAAAAGGGGAATGAAATCACCCTTGAAGCGGTACTAAAGGCTAACACGGGTGAATCAAGCTACTCTTCAGAAATAAGCTTACCGGATAACTCTGATAATTCTAACAGCTCGGACGGCTCGGGTGGAACATTTAATTTCCCCTTCGGAGAGTAGGTGCACAATATAAAATAAGGGGCTGTAAAAAAACAAATCGGGGTTTGTAGGGATGTTTAATGAGCGTATAAAAAGGCCCCCTTGCCTAAAGGGGGCTGGCACGGCGGAGCCGTGACTGGGGGATACTTAGGCTTGTGGAAGCCCAAATATA
>JAXJVI010000214.1:0-2212 GCA_036308615.1 Acutalibacteraceae bacterium
AATATGGGGGCTTTCCGAGCGAGGTGTACAGGCACTTTGTGCGCAGGGTAAGATTGAGGGAGCAACGAGATTTGGTCGCTCTTGGATGATCCCGAAGAATGCAAAGAAGCCACTCGACGGAAGAACCAAGTCGGGCAAGGCTCATGCGAACGAGGATATGCCTCTGCCTCGCAAGACACCGTTTCTTTATATGAGCGATCTCTACCACACGCCCGGAACTGCCGATAGTGTGGGCGAGAGTCTTGCCTACAACCATGAGGCGCAGGTGCTTTTTGAAGCCGAGGTTGCCTACTCCCGAGGCGACATCGACAAGGTGTATGAGAGTGCCAATTACCTACTTGGAAAGCACTCGGGCTTTTACGCCGTTCTCTCTGCAGGTATGCTTCTTGCACAGTGCGCGATCTGGAAGGGCGATATTGAAATGTGGCGCAGAGCCAAGGTACATATTGCCGAAGCACCTGCCAAAACCGACCTTGACCGCGATGCCATGCAGCTTGCCATCAGTGCCGTAGATATTATGCTGTATAACGTAGAAAACTTCCCGGAATGGTTCAAAAAAGGACGTTTTGACCCCATTCACAAGGACGCATATCCTGCGGCTAAGGTGTATTACGCCAAGTATTTGTACGCCCTTGGCTACGCCGTTGCTATGGGTCTTGTGAAGGTAGAAGGAACACAAGGACTTTACATTATGTCGGTTATATCCTTCTCGGTAGAGCCGATGATCTCTTGGGCGAGAGCAAACAGCACCGTTATGTCCGAGATATATCTGCGCCTGACCTGTGCCGCAATCTATCATAACTGCGGCAAGGAGGATGATGCAAACTACCACATCGACAAGGCAATTGAGCTTGCGCTTCCCGATAAGCTTTACGGCGTGCTTGCCGAGTATTGCCGTGCGCTTGACACGCTGATGGAAAAGCGACTCACCCTTGCCGACACGCAAGCGTGGAAGAAGGTAAAGGCGCTTTATAAGGTATATAACGAGGGCTGGTCAAAGCTCTCGGGTAAGGTTCGCGGAAAGACGATTTTGACCACGCTTACCGCCAAGGAGCGTGAGGTCGCCAAGCTTGCCGCCTTCGGTCTTTCCAATCAGGAGATTGCCGATAAGCTTGGAATTTCTGTTCCGATCGTCAAGCAAGCGATCCGAATCGTCAGCGAAAAATCCGGTCTTTCAAGAGCCGATTTTGCCGCAATTTTGTAATTTTATATATCCCAAACACCCCAAAAAAGATATATAAAATCGCAAATTTATATATCTAAAAAGTGTGTTTTAGGTAGTACCGCAAACGAAAAAAATCTGCTATACTTTTATCATCAAAGGTATGGCAGATTTTTCTTTTCTCAAAAAACTGCCGAAAGGAGCGATTATATTAACGATGAAATACGAAACTGACGCTTCGAAAATCGAGAACACTCCCAAAGAAGGAGATCTCTATAAGGTTGTAACAACGTTCGGAAAATCATTTGAACTACGGTACGGATTTTACGAGGAACGAGATCGGCAAAGTCCGCTGTGCGAGCCTGCGATCATCTATCCAGATTTTATCCGAGAGCCGCTGTTCACCGAAACAGGAGAGCCGTTCGTCACGATGATGCAGGATGCTTGCGGTCATTACAAAGGAAGCACAAAACGAACGCCGGACTCAACCTGCGCCGAATGTAAACATTTCAAACAAGGCGAGGAATGGTTTGGTATTTGCTCTTGCAAAGCACGCAAGACCCCCGAAACACTATAATACAATATAAAGGTTGAAATCACCACGGAGGAAAGCAAAATGAACAGAAAACAGTACGATGCTCCCGAAATGAACATTGTTAAGTTCCAAACCGCAGACATCATCACCACAAGCACTGGTGAGTTCGACGGCGAATGGGTGCCGCTCGGCGGCAGATCGTCCGAAGATGAAATTGTTTATTAAGAAATGCCCCATATAAGGAGAACCCTCATGAAAAAAATATCTTTAATTCTACTCTCAATGCTCTTGATATTCACCCTTGCAGCTTGTGGCAACAAGTGCGAGCATACATACGATAACGCCTGCGATGCGACCTGCAACGAGTGCGGTGAAACAAGAGAGGTCGGCGCACACGATTACAATGCAGCCGATTGCGATACCCCTAAGACCTGCAAGATTTGCGGAGCAACCGATGGCGAAGCACTCGGACATACCGCAGAAGCCGACGATGGCAACTGCACCACCGACATCAA
>JAXJVI010000215.1:0-1582 GCA_036308615.1 Acutalibacteraceae bacterium
ATAACACCGATTTCAGGCAAATACAATCTTCAAAAAAGCCGCTGTTTGTCTACATTTAGACGCTTTTCGGGTCAAGTGTCTGTTTTTAGCCAGATGACCTGTTAATTGTCCGGCAACGTCAAATCTTTGCTAAAAAATAAGGATTCCCGGTTAACGGAAATCCCTGTTTGATATAACGTAGTATTATTTGATTTTCAGTACCTTGTAAATTCCCGTAACGGTAAAGACGTTTTTGATACTGTCGTTTACGCCCGTTATTTCAACGCCGCCCTTCTTCATCAGCTCGCGCTGCGCATACACCAGCACGCGCAAGCCTGCCGAGGTGATATAGTTTGCATTGGTAAAGTCAAAAATCATTTTTTCGCATTTTGGAAGATTTGATTTTACTGCTTCTTCCAACTCGGGAGCGGTCATCGTGTCGATTTTTCCTTCAACGGTCAGTGTGCAGGTGCTGCCCTTTTTTGATGATGTAGCTTTCATAGTTCATTCTCCGTTTTGTTTTTACTGCTTATAGTATAACACAGTGTTTTTGATTTGTCATTAAATCTGCGCAAATTTTTTAGTGACAATCGCCTCGGAATACTGTATAATAATGATAATCGGGAGGTGTGCGTATGAAATCTTCTATATTCAAAAAGGTAGCGCTTTGGCTGCTGATTATCATTACCGCTGTTGAGGTCGTGATGTTTGCCGCTTTATACACCTACACCTATAATAAAGCAGTTGCCGAAGCGACCGCCGATATCACGAAAGCCGCCAAGGATGCCGCCGAGCTTGTCACTTTTACCGACCCGGACAAGTATGATATTGAATCGACTGATGAACAGATCATAACATCTGTGCTTACCAACGCCTGCAATCAGTATGAAGTGGATATAATCTACTTTCTTTTGCCGAATTTGCGGGATAACACGGTCATGTATTTGACGCGCGGCACCAGCGCGCTTCAAGGGTCAAAAGAGGATTCGCACCCTGTAAACGATTTAACGGGTCATTATGTTGAAGGCGGCTTGACCGATGAGATGAAAAGAGCCTTTGAGGGCGACGAAAGCGGCATTGTCGTTCATATCACGAACAAAAACGAGGACAAGCTGGCTTGTTATATGCCGGTTTGGTATTACGGAGATTCCGAAAATGGAAAAGCAGGCGCAAAAATCAAATCAATTGTGAGCGCCGAGATATCCCTTCAAAATGTAACAAGTGATTTTAATAAGAAATTCCGTGAATTTGCTGTCATTATGTTTATTGCCACACTGACGGTCAGTATTTCGGCTGCGGTCATTCTGTATTTCAGAGTATCAAAGCCGCTGAAAAAAATCAGCAAAAGAATGAAGGGTTTTGTTTCGGATCAAGACAGAGAATTTGAAAAACTGCCCGTAAAGGGTAATGACGAGCTTGCAGAAATGTCCGATTCCTTCAATACGATGGCGGAGGAGCTTGAGCAATACATCGACGACGTTGCCGAGCTGAACCGCCAAAAAGCCGAGCTGAATATCGCCCAAAACATTCAAATGGGTTTGTTGGAGCCGCCGTCCTTCCAAAACGACACGGTAACAATAGAAGCGTCTATGACAACGGCAAA
>JAXJVI010000216.1:0-8578 GCA_036308615.1 Acutalibacteraceae bacterium
ATATTTGTAGCCAAAAGTATTCCTCCTTATTAGAACTTAAGGCCGCCCTCGCGGGCACCTTCGGCAAGCTCCTTGACACGGCCGTGATAAACGTATCCGCCGCGGTCAAAAACAACCTCGGTGATGCCCTTAGAAACGGCGCGTTCAGCAATTAACTTTCCAACCTTGCGTGCACCCTCTGCATTGCCGCCGGAAATTCCGAAGTCCTTCTCGTTTGAGGACGCGGCTGCCAGTGTAACACCGTTTACATCATCGATAAGCTGGGCGTAAATGTTGCTGTTGGAGCGGAATACATCAAGGCGGGGACAAGCCGCTGTGCCGCTTATCTTAGAACGAACGCGGGCATGGCGCTTAAGTCTTGCCTTATTGGTATCAGGCTTGTTAACCATTGTTTGTACACTCCTTTATTATTTCTTAGCACCCTTGGCGGCCTTACCTTCCTTGCGGCGGATATGCTCGTCAGCGTACTTAATACCCTTGCCCTTGTACGGCTCGGGCGGACGCTTCTCGCGAACCTCCGCGGCAAACTGACCGACCTGCTGCTTATCTGCACCGCTGATAACTATCTGGTTAGGAGACGGTACATCGATTGTGATTCCTGCAATCTCCGGTACGATGACCTGATGAGAATAGCCGAGATTCATTACAAGATTCTTTCCCTGCTTCTGTGCGCGGTAGCCTACGCCGTTAACCTCAAGGGTCTTTGAGTAGCCGTTGGTTACACCCTCAACCATATTTGCTACGAGGGTACGGGTAAGACCGTGAAGCGCGCGGTGATTTTTGTCGTCCGACGGGCGGGTGACAACTATCTCGCTGCCCTCTACCGCGATGGAGATTTCGGAATTGAAGGTGTTTTCAAGTGTGCCCTTGGGGCCCTTAACCGTAACCTTGCTTCCGTCAATCTTAACATCTACACCGGCAGGAATTGCGATAGGTTTCTTTCCTATTCTTGACATTCCTTAAGCACCTCCTTACCAGACATAAGCGAGGACTTCGCCGCCGACATTGGCATTGCGCGCCTGCTTGTCTGTCATTATGCCCTTAGAGGTGGAAAGGATTGCTATGCCGAGGCCCTTCATAACCTTAGGCATATCCTCTACATTTGTATAAATACGCAGTCCCGGCTTGGACACACGCCTGATGCCGCTTATAGCCTGCGATTTATTGCGGCCGTACTTCAATGTGATATGAATTACGCCCTGCTTTCCGTCTTCCTCGACCTGAAAGCTTGTTATATATCCCTCGTCAAGTAAAATCTGGGCGATAGCCTTTTTTACATTTGACGCAGGAACATCTACCGAATCATGCTTTGCAGCAGAAGCGTTACGGATTCTCGTAAGCATATCTGCTATAGTATCGCTGATTTGCATGTCGTCAACCTCCTTTTGCGTTCTGCCTTACCAGCTTGCCTTCTTCACTCCGGGAATCTCACCCTTATAGGCAAGCTCTCTGAAGCATATACGGCAAATGCCGTACTTGCGAAGATAAGCGTGCGGGCGACCGCAGATTTTACATCTGTTGTACTCTCTTGTAGAAAACTTAGCAGGTCTTGCCTGCTTAACTTTCATAGCAGTCTTAGCCATAGTTCTTCTCCTTATCTCGCAAACGGAGCGCCCATAAGTGTGAGTAACTCGCGGGCCTCTTCATCTGTTTTTGCGGTGGTGACAAAGATAATGTCCATTCCGCGAACCTTATCTATTTTGTCATACTCAATTTCAGGGAATATCAACTGCTCCTTAACGCCCATAGCATAGTTGCCGCGGCCGTCGAAAGCGTTGGGATTGATTCCTCTGAAGTCTCTAACCCTCGGAAGAGCGGCGTTGAAAAGTCTGTCAACGAATTCATACATACGCTCGCCGCGGAGAGTTACTTTAGCACCTATCGGCATACCCTCGCGGAGCTTGAAGTTCGCAACCGACTTCTTAGCGCGGCAGGGAATTGCCTTCTGACCGGTGATGAGGCTTAAGTCACGGACGATAGCGTCTATAACCTTGGAGTTTTCCTTAGCCTCGCCGGCACCTACATTGATAACGACCTTTTCGAGCTTCGGAATCTGCATAACGCTCTTGTAGCCGAATTTAGTCATCAAAGCGGGTGCTATTGAAGCTTTATATTCATTAGCTAATGTTGACATTGTCAGTTCCTCCTACTCTTAAAAAGTCTCGCCGCACTTTTTGCACATGCGGTCTTTTTTGCCGTCCTCGTAGATTTTGGTTCCTACTCTTGTGGGCTTATTGCACTTCGGGCAAACAACCTGAACCTTGCAGGCGTAAATTGCGCCCTCGGTCTCGATAATGCCGGACGGGTCGCCCGCCTTACGGGGCTTTACATGCTTTTTAACCTTGTTGATTCCCTCAACGATTACCTTACCCTCTTTGGGGCTGACCTCAAGTACCTTACCGGTCTTCTTGCGGTCCTTTTTGTCTCCTGTAAGAAGCATTACGGTATCGCCTGTTTTAATGTGAAGCTTACTCATATTCTTTTCTACCTCCCATTAAAGTACTTCGGGAGCCAAGGACAGGATCTTGGTGTAATCCTTGTCGCGCAGCTCTCTGGCTACAGGCCCGAAAATACGGGTTCCTCTCGGATTCTTGTCATCACGGATGATAACAGCCGCATTTTCGTCGAATCTGATGTATGTGCCGTCATTGCGGCGAAGACCTCTTGCGGAACGAACCACAACTGCCTTTACAACATCGCCCTTCTTAACTGTTCCGCCGGGAGCGGCCTTTTTAACAGAAGCAACGATGACATCGCCGATGTTGGCATACCTCCTTCTGGAGCCTCCAAGAACACGGATGCACATAATTTCCTTTGCACCGGTGTTGTCGGCAACCTTGAGGTAACTCTGTTGTTGTATCACAGTGTTTTCCTCCTTGTAAGGCTTACTTAGCCTTTTCGATTATTTCAACCACGCGCCATCTTTTATCCTTGGAGAGTGGTCTGGTCTCCATAATAAGAACTCTGTCGCCAACGCCACAGGAATTATTCTCATCATGAGCTTTGAGTCTTATTGTGTTTTTGATAATCTTCTTATAAAGCGGGTGCTTTACATTGTCCTGAATAGCAACTACAACGGTTTTATCCATCTTGTCGCTGGCAACGATGCCCACTCTTGTTTTACGAAGGTTTCTTTCGCTCATTTAGCTTTTCCTCCCTCTTTTAAGCGTTCGCGCTGTCGTTTTTAAGCTCATTCTCGCGAATAACGGTCTTAATGCGAGCGATGTCTTTCTTGACAGCAACTATACGCATGGGGTTTTCGAGCTGATTAATGGCGAGTTGGAAACGCAGATTAAATAATTCTTCTTTAAGCTTTGTCAACTGCTCATTAAGCTCGGGCAAAGTGCTCTGTCTGATTTCCTTTGCATTCATTACTGCTCACCACCCATTTCCTGCTTAGTTACAAACTTGCACTTAATAGGAAGTTTGTTTGCGGCGAGACGCATAGCCTCACGGGCAAGCTCCTCGCTAACTCCGCCGATCTCGAACATTACACGGCCGGGCTTAACGACCGCTACCCAGTACTCGGGAGAGCCTTTACCTGAACCCATTCGGGTCTCGGCCGGCTTCTCTGTAATCGGCTTATCCGGGAAAATCTTAATCCATACCTGACCGCCACGCTTGATATAACGGGTCATAGCGATACGGGCAGCTTCGATCTGATTGGAGGTTATCCACGCGGGCTCTAAAGCCTGAAGACCGAAATCGCCGTGGGTTACTGTTGTGCCCCTTGAGGCTGTACCCGTAAGACGGCCGCGGTGTACTCTGCGGTATTTAACGCGCTTCGGCATTAACATTAGCGGGCTCCTCCTTCCTTTTTAGCCTTGCGGTTATCAGCAAGAACCTCGCCCTTGTAAATCCAAACCTTTACGCCGATACGACCGTAGGTGGTGTTTGCCTCGGCAAAACCGTAGTCGATGTCTGCTCTTAAGGTCTGAAGCGGGATTGTGCCCTCGTGATACTGCTCGCTTCTTGCGATTTCAGCGCCGCCGAGACGACCTGAAACCTGTGTTTTGATACCCTTTACGCCGAGTCTCATAGCTCTGCCTATTGAGAGCTTCATAGCGCGGCGGAAGGAAATACGCTTTTCAAGCTGTGTCGCGATATTCTCGGCAACGAGCTGTGCGTTAGCGTCGGGATTTTTAATCTCAACAATGTTGATAACAACCGGCTTGCCGAGCATCTGCTGGCAGGTGGCGCGAAGCTTTTCGATTTCGCTGCCGTTGCGGCCGATTACCATACCTGGCTTTGCGCAGTGAATGTGTAATCTTACACGCTTGTCGTCGCGTTCGATTTCGATTTTGGCAATACCTGCTGTAAAGAGTGCCTTTTTCAGGTATTTACGGAGGTTGTAGTCCTCAACCAATGTATCGCCAAAGTTTTTATCTTCGACAAACCAACGCGAGTCCCAGTTTTTAATTACGCCCACACGGAAACCGTGGGGATTAACCTTCTGGCCCATAACTTAACCTCCTTAATTAATCTTCGCGTTCTTTAAGAACGATTGTCATATGGCTTGTTCTCTTTAAGATTCTGTGGGCTCTGCCGTGATCCTTCGGACGGATTCTCTTAAGAGTCGGTCCGGGGCAAACAAAGCACTCGGCAACATAAAGCTTTGAAACATCCATATTGTGATTGTTTTCTGCATTCGCCATAGCTGACGCTAAAAGCTTCTCTAAATACTCGCAAGCGGACTTAGGAGTAAACTTGAGTATAGCCATAGCCTTGTCAGCATCCTGGTTACGGATTAAATCCATAACGATCTTCACCTTGCGGGGTGAAATACGGGCGTATTTAAGTGTAGCCCTTGCTTCCATAGTTAAACTCTCCTTTCAGCCGCTTACTTACCGGTGGTTTTGGAACCGGCATGACCCTTAAAGGTTCTTGTCGGCGCGAACTCACCGAGCTTGTGACCAACCATATCCTCGGTTACATAAACCGGAACATGCTTGCGACCGTCATGAACCGCAAAAGTATGTCCGACGAAATCGGGGAAAATGGTGGAGGAACGGCTCCAGGTCTTAAGCACGCGCTTTTCGCCGGCTTCGTTCATTTCTTTGACTCTCTTGAGCAGTACAGGCTGCACATAAGGGCCCTTTTTAATGCTTCTTCCCATGATGAAATCTCCTTTCGTCGAATTACTTACGGCGCTTTACGATATACTTATCGGTACGCTTGTTCTTCTGACGGGTCTTGTATCCGAGAGCGGGCTTGCCCCACGGAGTAACCGGGCCCGGACGGCCGATGGGTGACTTACCTTCACCACCGCCGTGGGGGTGGTCGCAGGGGTTCATTACAGAACCGCGTACGGTAGGTCTCCAGCCCATATGACGCTTGCGGCCGGCTTTACCGTAGTTAACATTTGCGTGCTCGGGATTCGATACAACGCCTACGGTAGCCATACAGCCTGCGGGTACATTGCGGAGCTCGCCTGAAGGCAGACGAAGAAGCGCCATACCGTTTTCCTTAGCCATAAGCTGCGCCATATTTCCGGCGGAACGGGCAAGCTGAGCGCCCTTTCCGGGGTAAAGCTCGATATTGTGCAGGAAGGTACCTACGGGGATATTGGTAAGCGGAAGCGCGTTGCCAGGCTTAATGTCGGCATCGGGGCCGCTGACTATTACATCGCCCACCTTTAAATCCTGCGGAGCGATGATGTAACGCTTCTCGCCGTCCTCATACTGAACGAGGGCGATAAAAGCGGAACGGTTCGGGTCATACTCAAGGGTCATAACCGTTGCGGGTACTCCGAAACGCTCTCTCTTGAAATCGATAACCCTGTACTTTCTGCGGTTTCCGCCGCCTCTGTGGCGAACGGTGATTCTGCCGTAGCTGTTGCGTCCGGCATTTTTCTTGATAGGCTCAAGCAAGCTTCTCTCAGGGGCAACCTTTGAAAGACCTGAATAATCCATTGTGGTCATATTGCGGCGGCCCGGAGTAGTAGGCTTGTAATGTTTGATTGCCATTAATTTCACTCTCCTATTTTGGCTTAGCGAAGCCGTCTTCGGCTTCATACATCACCGGAAATCCTTGATTTCCTTAAAGACGCTTGAATTAGATAAGACCGTCAAAGAACTCAATCGGCTTTGAATCGGACTTTAAGGTAACGATTGCCTTTTTCCAGGAAGCCGTATAACCGCTGTAACGGCCCATACGCTTTTCCTTGCCTCTGACATTGACGGTGTTTACCTTAGCAACGCTTACCTTGAAAAGCTTTTCAACGGCGTCGGCAATTTCAATCTTGTTAGCGTCCTTTGCCACCTTAAAGGTGTACTTCTTATCGGCGATTCCCGACATACTTTTTTCGGTTATTACCGGAGCTATAATGATATCCTGTGCGGCTTTCATTATGCATACACCTCCTCAAGCTTTGCTACGGCATTCTTTACAACAACCAGTGTGTCGGCGTTGATAATGTCGTAGGTGTTAATTGTGTTAACCTGCGCGGACTTAGCACCCGCGATGTTAGCAATGCTCTTAACGGCGTAGGCGTTATTGTCCTCAAGAACTACAAGGGTCTTCTTGCCCGCGCCGATAGCCTTTAAGCAATCCGCAACGGTCTTGGTCTTGTAGGTGTCGAGCTTTAACTCGTCGAGAACTATCATATCGCCTGTAGCTACCTTATCCGACAGAGCGGACTTAAGAGCCAGCTTCTTAACCTTTTTGTTAAGAGAGTAGGAATAATCTCTCGGCTTCGGAGCGTGAACGATACCGCCGTGTCTCCACTGGGGAGCCCTTGTGGAGCCCTGTCTTGCGTGACCTGTTCCCTTCTGTCTCCACGGCTTTTTACCGCCGCCTGAAACCTCTGTACGGGTGAGAGTGGATTGTGTTCCCTGACGCTGGTTTGCGAGGTAGTTTACAACCGCCATATGCATTACAACCGCGTTGGGTACGATTCCGAAAACGGCGTCGCTAAGCGCGATTTCACCGACGCTTTTACCCGCCATATCGACTACTGCTATATTAGGCATAGTTTAAAACACTCCTTCCCTTAAGCTTTAACGCTGTCGAAAAGAACTACGATTCCGCCCTTGGGTCCGGGAACGGCGCCCTTAACGGCGATTATGTTCTTCTCTGCGTCTACCTTAACGACACTGAGGTTCTGAACGGTTACGCGCTCATTACCCAGGTGTCCGGCCATTTTCTTGCCCTTGAAGACTCTTGAGGGGCTGGAGCAGGCGCCCAATGAACCGCCGTGACGGTGAACAGGGCCTGTACCGTGTGTCTCTTTAAGTCTTCCGAAATTCCAGCGCTTAATAGTGCCGGCGTAACCCTTACCTTTGGAAGTGCCGCGAACATCAACAGCGTCGCCCTCAGCGAAGACATCAGCCTTAATAATGTCGCCGACGTTCATAGCGGAAGTATCCTCAAAGCGGAACTCGCGAAGAACCTTCTTCGGAGCAACGTCGCCTTTCTGGAAGTGACCCTTCTGGGGCTTGGTTACCTTAGAGGCCTTGAGGTCGCCGTAGCCTACCTGAACTGCCTCGTATCCGTCGTTCTCGGCTGTCTTCTTCTGCGAAATAACGCAGGGACCCGCTTCAATAACGGTTACCGGAACAACGTTTCCGTTTGCATCGAAAAGCTGGGTCATACCGAGCTTTTTACCGATGATACCCTTTTTCATTGTTTTTCCTCCTTTGGTTATTGGTTGGCTTTCACCAACTTGACCATGCAGAAACCAGATTTCAGATTTCAGATTTCAGATACATTATATAATGTGTGAAGCACACATCTGTCTGCGTTCTGCATTCTGCCGTCTGCCGTCCGGATTAGAGCTTGATTTCAATTTCTACACCGGCGGGGAGCTCAAGATTTGTCAGAGCCTCAACAGTCTTGTTGGAAGGTCTGATAATGTCAATGAGCCTTTTGTGCGTTCTCGTCTCAAACTGCTCACGGCTGTCCTTATACTTATGAACAGCGCGGAGAATGGTAACGACTTCCTTCTCGGTCGGGAGCGGTACGGGTCCCGAAACCCTTGCACCTGTACGTTTAGCGGTTTCCACTATTTTCTCAGCGGACTGGTCTACAAGCGCGTGGTCGTAACCTTTGATACGAATACGGATTTTTTCTTTCACTGCCATTGTGAAATTCGCCTCCTTAAATAGTTGGCGGGCAAAACTTACAACCTGCCGTGTTTTTCTTCACGGCACATTATAAAACCGGCATTGCTGGGGTTACAGACAATTCCGGACAGCGGATCGCTCCGCCGCTGTACACAAAAGCCGCAAGATCTCTTATGTACTCCATCTTTTTCGCCCGGTTTAAAATCGGACATACTCCGCGGAAATTTCCCGACTCGGGGTCGGCCACCTCCCGCATCATCGCATGTATCACGCCGCACTTACACAGCGTACCTTGGTATAATAACATATCGGGATAAAAAAATCAAGCTTTTTTTGCGCTTTTTTATATTTTTTCTGATTTTTTCTGATTTTTTCAATTACTTATCGCGCGATAGAATATGTGCCCGCAGTTTCCGGCTTTATCACCGTTAAAAAAATAAAGCTCTTGTCGAGCTTGTTAGCTTTTTTCACGGACAAATCGGGGTTTGTGGAGGTGAATTGATTAGCGCATAATG
>JAXJVI010000217.1:0-2523 GCA_036308615.1 Acutalibacteraceae bacterium
CCGGATATATATTCGTCTATGAAATTGTTTATTACGCAGTCGCCGAAAGCGTCCTTAAAATTGAAAACATAGTGCGGTATACCGAGCTTAATACAGACTGCCTTAGCGTCCTCCGCATCGGAAAGGGAACAGCAGGTTCTTGTAAGCCCCTCGTTGTAGTCCTCGCCATCGTAAAGGCGAAGGGTCACGCCCGAAACCTCGTACCCCGCCTTTAAAAGCAGAGCGGCGCAGACCGAGGAATCAACTCCTCCGCTCATTCCCGCCATTACCTTGTTGTGTTCCAAGCTCTTCCCTCCTATAAATCCGCCCGAAAGACAAGTCTCTCGGGCGTAAAAAACATCTTAAATTGAAGTTGTATTCGCTATCTCGTACATCTCATCGTCAAAGGGCTTCTTCATATTAAGAGCCTCGTAAATATCGTAATTTACGATTTCACCCTTCTTCCAGCCGATAACGCGGTTGCCGATGCCGTCATTCAAAAGCTTAACCGCGGCGTAGCCCATTTCGGTAGCCATAACGCGATCCCTTATGGTAGGATTACCGCCGCGCTGAACATGACCTAAAACAGTAGCTCTCGACTCAACCCCTGTTTCTTCCTCAATCTTCTTCGCAATTTCATCAACGCCGCCGACGCCCTCGGCTACAACAATAATAAAGTGCTTTTTACCTGTTTTTTGAGTTTCCTTAATCTTTTGTATAACATTTTCAATCTCAAACTCAATCTCCGGAACTAAAACAGCGGTGGCGCCTACGGCAATACCCGTCTGGAGGGCTAAGTATCCCGCGCGTCTTCCCATTACCTCAACAACAGAGCAACGGTCGTGAGACTGGGAGGTGTCGCGAAGCTTATCCACCATTTCCATGGCGGTGTTCATAGCGGTATCAAAGCCGATTGTATACTCGGTGGAAGAAATATCGTTATCAATAGTACCGGGGACTCCCACGCAGGGAATACCGCGCAAAGAAAGATCCCGCGCGCCGCGGTAAGAACCGTCACCGCCGATAACCACAATGCCCTCAATACCGTGCTTTTTGCAGTTGTCGATTGCCTCCCTCATACCCTCTTCGGTTTTAAAGCGGGGGCTTCTTGCAGTGTAAAGCACCGTGCCGCCGCGGTGAATTATATCCGATACCGAGCGGACATCCAAATCAATAATATCCCCCTCGATAAGTCCGTTATATCCTCTGCGGATACCCTTAACCTTCATACCCATTGCTATTGCCGTTCTTACAACCGCGCGTACCGCGGCATTCATGCCCGGCGCGTCGCCGCCGCTTGTGAGCACACCTATTGTATTCATTAGATCATCTCCGAAAAACATTATTAATATGAGTATAAACCATATTTGTTAATTTTTCAACAATTTTTTTGCCTATTCAATAAATTTAACATTTTCTTTACCCAAAATGTCCCCCAACGCCGAAAAAAGCCGCTCTGACGGGGTGATTTTAAGGCGTTCGGGTGCTTCGAGCTTCTTTTTTGTTTCGGTACAATATATGAATACCGAACCGTTTCCGTGAAAACGCTCTAAAACACCCTTTACCTTAGTAAACTCGTCGCACTCGGTATTCTTAACCTTTAAATAAAGCCCGCTTTTATATTTTGACAATTTAATTCCCTTTGCGGTTTCCGGAATTTTCTCTGCCCTGTCAACCACAATTTCGGTATCCCTATCCTCCCGCTCGGAAATCCTGCCTATAATCACAAGCGGTTCATTAGAGGTAAGAAGCGAGCGGAACTCCGAAAGCGCGGCGGCAAAAACGGTAATAGGCACCGAGCCCTCTATACCCTCTATAAAGCCCGAGCCCATTAAATTGTTGTTTTTAAGCTGGCGCACCTTAAAGCCCGAAACAAGCCCCGCCACCGTTACCTTTTCCCCGTCTCGGTATTTGTGCGCCGCTATATCGGAGGCCTTGTTAAGTCTTGCGGAAGAAAGATACCCCGCATACTCGTCAAGCGGGTGACCCGAAAGGTAAAGCCCCGTCGCCTCCTTTTCAAGGGACAAAAGCATTTCCTTGGGCATTTCCTCTACCCTTTGCGGCTCATACTTAACGGCGTCGCCCATCTCGTCAAATAGGTTTAGCTGACCCTTCGCAGAAAAGCGTTTTTCGCTGTCTACCGCCGCCATAACGCCGTCGATATTATAAAGCATCTGTCTGCGGTTTTCACCGAGACCGTCCATAGCGCCGCTCTTGATGAGTCCCTCAAGCGCCTTTCTGTTAAATTCGCGGGAATAGTTGCGCAGGCAAAAATCATACACACCGGTGTAAAGACCATTTTCCTCCCGCTCCTTTATGAGCCTTTCTATTATGCCCATTCCCAGGTTTTTTACCGCCATAAGTCCGAAGCGGATATTTTTTCCGTCAGGCGTAAAGCCCGCAAGGCTGCAGTTCACCGAAGGGGGCAAAACCTTGATGCCCTCCCGCTTTAAATCGGCGGTATAAAGGGCAATTTTAGAGCCGTTATCCATCATAGAGGTCATAAGGGCGGCAAAGTATTCGGAGGGATAGTGACACTTTAAA
>JAXJVI010000218.1:0-7054 GCA_036308615.1 Acutalibacteraceae bacterium
ATATTCTTATGCTCAAGCTCGGTATAGGTTCCGTCTCCCATATTGTTGAACTGGGAGAAAACATTGTTCCAAATTTCCATATAGCGGTCGCAGTCACAGCCGGGCTTGCAGTCGGGAGAGCCGCAGCCGTACTTTTCGCCGCGGTCAAAATATATCTCGCTGCAGGGACCGCAGGGGCCTGTGCCGTGCTCCCAGAAGTTATCCACCTTGCCGAGCTTTACAATATGCTCCTCGGGAACGCCGATTTTATCGCGCCAGATAGCGTAAGCCTCATCGTCCTGCTCATAAACAGAGGGCCAGAGCAAATTTTCGGGGATTTCCCAAAACCTTGGTCAAAAACTCCCACGCCCACTCGATAGCCTCATTCTTAAAATAATCTCCGAAGGAAAAGTTTCCGAGCATCTCAAAATATGTGCCGTGGCGGGCGGTGTGACCCACACGCTCAAGGTCGGGGGTACGGATACATTTTTGACAGGTGGTAACCCTGACGGAGGGAGGCGTAACCTCCCCCGTAAAGTACTTTTTCATCGGCGCCATACCCGAATTTATAAGCAAAAGCGATTTGTCGCCGTTCGGTACTAACGAAAAGCTTTTAAGGCGCAAATGCCCCTTAGATTCAAAGAACGAAAGATATTTTTCACGCAGGTCGTTTAGTGAAGTCCACTCCATAAATATACATCCTTAAAAATAGATTTAAACATACTTATTTATTATATACCCGATTATTTTATTTGTCAACTTTTTGTAGCTTTTTTGTTTCCCCGAAAAAGTCGAAAAAGTCTAACACCTACCGCCTAAGCCCGTAGGGGAGGGTCTCCGTGCCCTCCCGTTTATACTCAAATGTTTCGGGAGGGCGCAGAGACCCTCCCCTACAAGCACACAGACAAACCCCGGTTTATCTTTTAAAAAGCAACCAAGCCCGGCGTAAGCTTATTTTCTTGCTTTTGCCGAGCTTGGTTTTTTTATTTTTCCTCAATCAATCCGTCTTTTCGGGCACTGTGTTTTTTCTGCCCGCTTTATCGTTGTTTAATAAATAATACCTTATAATTTTTTCAAATCGGTATTAGCATATCACACCGCATAAAACAGATACAAATATGTTGCCAACAGGCTTTGCAGAACGGTGCAAACGCCTATGCCTACATTAAAAAATTCGCCAATCAACTGCTTTTTTCGGCAAATAACCGCGCTTCCCATCAAAAGCACCTGTAGGGCAACAATGTACCTGAAATTCATAGTACAAATATGGGGAAAATCAAAAGCAAACTTAACATAATTCAAAAATATAATAAAGAAATTGATGGGAAACAATATTTTAAGGCTTAATTCTGTTTTGGAAGAAAACAAAACCCGAATAAGCGCGATTAAAAGCAGAACACTAAGGATAATGCTAATCCACAGCAGGGAAACTCCCAGTATATTCGCAAACCGCCCCTTAAGGGATAAAATACCCTCATCATAATTCATAGTAAGAAAAGTCTGTCCCCAGATATTGCTGAAATCGGCAGAACGGTCCCAATCAATACTGCAGGAGATTAATTGCTCGGCGGTGGGAAGCCCCAACCGTGCCAATGCGGAAACATCTCCTACATATTGAAAAGAATTATCAAGTCTAAGAACATAAGTAAGGGGAAGCCGGAATTTAAGTAATCGGTAAACATTCCAACCAAGCCCTAAGGGTATACATACCACTCCGAAAGGGATAAACTGCAGAATATAGCGCTTCCACTCCTTGCGGTCTTCAATCAAGGTATATAAGAAGATCAGTCCTACCGCAAAAGCAATCAGCGCCGCATTGGTTTTACTCAGCATACCAAGCCCTATGCATAGGGCGATTTTCAAAATTCCCCATACATCCCGCTTTTCCCTCCAGCATAAGGTATAATAAATCGCCATAATTAAGAACATTGTAGAGAGGCAGTCGTTATTAAGCTCCGCCCCTACGATATAAAAGGCGGGGCAAAAGCTCAAAAACGCAGTCCCAATCACCAAAAACCGGTCATTATCCCCGATTTTCTTAAAAATGCGGTATCCGTAAATCACGCCTATTTCCGCAAAAATCATATTAATAAGCTGTAGGCTTTCAAACGCCGCCGTGTAATCTTCCGTCACATGGTGTACTGCCAATACAATCGCACCTATTATATGAAACAGCGGCGGATGATAAAACTGTCCTACACAGGTATTCGGTAAGCTTTTGTTAAGATACAGATACTGTATATAACCAAGATGTCCGCTACCCGAAAGCTCGCCCAAATCATGTGGAGAATAATTATAGCCGACCTGTGCGGTATATATAATTTTAAAAACAAAGCCCAAAAGCAACAATACCAGGCATATATGCTCCGCATTACAGAGCCATTCAGATATAGCAGATTTCGGTTTTATTCTCCCTTGCATCTTATCTGATTTCCTCCAAATTTTACGAATTCGCGGAATTTTCGTGATACTCTTTCTCGGTATTAACATTCCAGATATTGCTCTTATCTGTAGTTCCGTCTAAAATATTCTTAACCGCTTCAAAGGAAGTGCACATCGAATGATCGATATTGTTGTATCTGTGCTGACCGTTTCTGCCGACACAGAACAAATTCGGAATCGCGTCAAGATATTCTCTAAGCTTATCCATATCCTTATAAGTATCAAAATACGCGGGATAAGCCTTCTTTACGCGCTCAACATGATAATCGAGGACATCCTTTTCAGCGTCAACCAATCCCATTTTAACCATTTCCTTTATAGCCATATCGGCAAAATCGGAATCGGAAAGGCTCCACATTTCATCGCCTTCGTTGCAGAAATATTCAAGTCCCAGCCAAACGGTATGTTCTACATCCTTAATCATATAAGGCGACCAGTTATTGTATATCTGGAAGCGTCCCATTTTCACACTGCGGTCGTGCACATACACCCAGTTATCGGGAACGATATTCCCAAATGTGGGGATGCCTGTTTCGTTTTTTAGCTTCAGCTTGGAAACAAGTACGCCGACGGTCATATAATCACGGTAAGGAAGACCCGCCGCAATGCTCGCATATTGATCGGGAACATCGTTCATTCCTTCAACAAGGTCTTTAATCGGCATAGAGGAAATAATACAGTCTCCGTCCGCTTGGCATACTTCTCCGTTATGCTCATAACGGATTCCCGTGACCCTATTGTCTTTATCCTTTATAATTTCGGTCACCTTTGCCCCTGTAAGGATTTGACCGCCGCGTTTTTTAACCTCGTCGGCAACAACCTCCCACAGTTGACCAGGTCCGTACTTAGGGTATGCAAATTCTTCTATTAAAGAGGTTTCCACCTTACTGCTTTTAATGTGGAAGAACTTTGAAAACATATCCTTGATTACCGCTATTATAGACAGACCTTTAACACGCTGAGCTCCCCATTCGGGAGAAATCTGGCTCGGGTGCCTTCCCCACAGATTCTCTGTATAGTTTTCAAAGAACATTGAATAAAGCTTCTTTCCGAAGCGGTTAATATAAAAATCCTCAAGGCTCTTTTCTTCGCGCTTGAAGAAAACACTTTTAAGGTAGCTGAAGCCCACGGCAACAGTAGTAGCGAATCCCATATTTCGCACAGTCTCAAACTTAAGGGAAATGGGATAGTCAAAAAACTTATTATTAAAATAAATTCTGGAAATACGGTTTCGCCTAAGCATAACACGGTCTGTTTTCTCGGGGTCGGGTCCGCCTTCAATAACCGTTGCGTCTCTGTGAAGCGCAACGTCATCCTTTGGCAGGCTTCCCTGTGTAGGAAGCATTTTCTCCCACCACTCATTTACTTCGGGAACCTTGGAAAAAAAGCGATGGCCGCCCATGTCCATACGGTTATCCTTGTAATTAACCGTCCTTGAAATACCGCCCATAACATTGCTCTCTTCAAACACGGTAACTTCGCAATCAGAAGATTTTTCCAAAAGCTCATACGCAGCCGTAAGTCCCGCCGGACCTGCCCCGATAATTATTATTTTCTTCATACAAACCTCCAAATAATTTAACTTCCGTATTATTCTTTGTAAATCAATAATTTTCTAATGAGATAATTCCATATGAAAACACAGCCTGTTGCAATAATCTTGGACAGCATCTCCCGTATACCGCAAAGATCTACCGCAACCCACATAATCAATAGGTTAAGCAGCAACCCGATTATACTTGCCATATAAATACTGATTATCTCAAATAAAATACTTTTTTTGGTGTTTTTAAACATAATAATACGGCCTGCCAACCAGTTTACAAAGGTTGAAAAAACATATGCGGCAACCGTCGCGAACATATAATGCCAGCGGCAAATATCATTCACCAAATAAAACGCGACCCATTCCGCAACCGTCGCAATGCCGCCCACGACCATATATAACAGTAAATCCTTGAAGCCTTTATTATTTAACATTTCTGCCTCCCCCGCTTGTACGCATATTATAAGTCGCCGATTTTTATTATACATTAGAAAGCTCTGTAAATCAATCTTTTTTTAATGATAAAGCGAGGCAGTATAATTTAAAGTTATTCATAGTTAATACGTAATCGGCGTCCTGAACAAAAAGCTTAGTATACAATCCGTAAAAAGCAATAATAATAATATAAGGCATCCCGTTTTAATTATAGCAAAGGGCGTTTTTTGATACAGCTGCTCCCCCATAGGCTCTAAAATGTAATGAAACACAAGCCCCATTATGCCAAAGCTTATAACACTTCTAAAGCAGATTATACCTCCGATGTTAAGAAACAGTCCGCGGTAATCCCACAGTCTCATTCCGAAAAGATGTATTCCCGTAAAGCCGATTATGTACTCCACGACACCCGAAACGGCAATACAAAGGGCAAACAGCAATAAAGGATGCTTTTTTATCGGCTTTAACCCATAAATCCCAAGGGCACCGACACCGTAAATAGGAAGCCACGGGCCGTACAGAAGACCTCGGTTGCGGAGCATTCCTTCGGTAAACCAATAAAATATTTCCTCATAGACCCAGCCCACAAAACAACCGAGCATAAAAATTATAAACAGATAGCAAAGCTTTTCCGATGTAATTCTTTGAGCTGATATTATTTCGGAAATTTCCGTCTTGTCAGCCGTATCCCTTTTAAATTCCAACATATTCTTCATACCCCTTTAAATCCCGTTTTATACCTTCTTACCCCTAACAACATTCATCGCTATATAAATGCCGACCAAAGCTATCACAGAGCCGCCTAAAATCAGGTACATAACGGGAAGGTCTACCTTGTTTCCGAAGAAATACAGATTGCAGTCAACGCTGTCCCTGATTGCCTCTATCACCTCGCTCGGAAAGCCTATGCTCTCCATTTCCTCAAATACTCCCCGCAGGGCGTGATTCCTTACAAGGGAGGTGCCGTATGTGCCCGGCAAAAAGGATAAAACCCTTTGAAGCCCCGTGCCGAACTGCGAGATAGGCATATATGCGCCGCAGATAAAGCCGTAGGCGGAGCTTACGATAGTCCCCACCGCGGAAATCTGACCCTGAGTTGACAAAAAGAAATTGATTATACTCGAAAGCGCCGTGCCGAAAAGCACAAGCAAAATCACATCGGCAAAAAGCAGGATAACATCTAAAGCGCTCATATACCAGCCCACCGCGGCGATATACAAAAGGCAAATACCCGTTGCCGCAAAGCAGATTATTAAGGTTGAAGCAAGGGTCGCAATATAATAGCTTACCGCAAGGGCGGAGGGCTTTACGGGCGAGATTTTAAAATCCTTTGACGCACCGGTGACCTTGTCCTGCACCATAAGCATATTAGAGCAGAAAGCAACCGTAACGCAGGAAACGGCAAGTATTGAAGAGACAAGCTGACCGCCGACACAGCCGCGTATCAGGCTTTCGGACACCTCGATTGCGCCCGCTAAAGAATCGTGGAAAACATCGGTATACACATTTGAAAGAAAGGTAGCATAAAGCACCAAAAGGATAACAGGAGTGATAAGGGAGGTGAAAAACATCGCCTTATCCTTAAAAAACAGTTTAATATTTCTTTTTAAAAGCATTTTAACAGTACTCATTTATCATCACCGCCTATTTTTTTACCTGTGACCGCAAGGAAAACATCGTCCATTTTTCCCTTTGTAATCTCGTAATCAAGGAACAGCTCGGGGTTTTCGCAAATAAGGCTTGTAGCCTCGGCGGTATTCGCCACAGAAATTCTAAAGCCGTCACGCACCTTCTCGAAATTATTTGAAAGCTTTTTTATCGATTCTTCTTCCGTATTGTAAATCGTAACAAAATCACCGCTGTAGGTGTTTTTAAGCTCAAGGGGACTTCCCTTTGCCGAGATTTTACCGCCGTCCAAAATCACAACATAATCCGCCTCGGCAGCCTCCTCCATATAGTGGGTTGTTAGAAAGACGGTCATATTCCTCGTCTTTCTAAGCCCATCTACCGCCGACCATAAAAGTCGTCTTGTCTGCGGGTCAAGACCCGTTGTGGGCTCGTCTAAAATAAGTATTTTAGGAGAATTAAGGAGTGCTCTTGCAATGTCTATTCTTCTGCGCTGACCGCCCGAAAGCTTACCCACAGTGCGTTTTAAAAGGTCTCCGAATTGAAGGAGCTCCGAAAGCTCCGATAGCACCCTTTTAAACTCAGGGCCGCAAATACCGTACAGGGCGGCGCGGCTTTCAAGATTATCGTAAACCGTAAGGGATTTATCCAGCACCGAGCTTTGGAAGACAATGCCAAGCTTGCTTTTTATGCCCTCAAGGCTTGTATCAAGATTAAGTCCGTCAATAACCACCGTGCCGCCGTCCTTTTTAAGGGAGCCGCACATAATGTTGATTGTAGTAGACTTTCCCGCGCCGTTTTCGCCGAGAAAGGCGAACAACTCCCCCTCTTTGACGCAAAAGCTTAAATCCGACACCGCCTTTATTTCCCCAAAGCTTTTATTTAAGCCGTTTATTTCTATAATATTTTTCATATCGTCACTCCCCAAATTTTTCACTCATCGCCGTATATACCTCGGACAGCATTCGGCTTATATCCTCCATCGTGAAGAGATATATCCGCTGGGCGTAAAGCGAGGCAAAGCCG
>JAXJVI010000219.1:0-2864 GCA_036308615.1 Acutalibacteraceae bacterium
GGCCGAAACGGAGCATAATTTGGCGGAGGAAAAATCAGACCCCGATGATAACGGTGACTTTGATTTTAATGCCTTTTCGGAAAGCTTTAATAAGGTAAAGGCAGAAAAGCAGTCGAATGAGGACTCAAAGCGCACCGAGGCAGAGAAAGCCCCCGGACCGCAGGAGTCCGCCCCCGAGCACGGGCAGACCTTGCTTGAAAAATGCCGTCCCTTTATCCTTGACGGCGAGGAGGGGGAAAGCGCTATGAAATCCGCCCCCACCTACAGACTTGAAAGCGTGGCGGAAATATTAAACAGTGAAAGCAAAAAGGCGCTTGATAAGCTGTCGGAAAAATATGAAATCGCCTTTGACGACCTGGGGAAATACCAAAAGCCCGAAGCCGAATCCGAAGCTCCCAATCCCCCGGAAAAAGCTAAGGATACCGAAGTGCCCGACCGCGAAGCCTTTGAGGATCTTATTTCTTCCTTTTCTAAGGTAACCCAAGTGCACACCAATGTATCTAATATTATATCGGATATTGACGCTTCTTCCCCTGTAAAAGAGCCTGAAAAGCCCGATATTCACAACACGGCAACCATTAAATTCACCCCCGTATCGGGTACGGATAACACCTCGCGCATAAGCGTAAGCTCCCAAACACGGCCGATTGATTTAACGGGCGAGCTTACAGGTCTTCCCGAAACCGATTCCGAAGAGCCTGAGAACGAGGTTCAGCTTGAACAGTCGGAATTTGAGGAATACATACCTAAAGAGGAATTCTCCGATGAAAAGGACGCAAAGCGGCTGTTAAGGCAGTTCTCTGTAAAGAAGCGTTCTGCGTTTTTAAGGTCGGTTTTCTCGGGACTGTGCCTGATTTTACTGATTATAGCAAGGCTTCCCTTTATGTCCGAAATACTGCTTGCCCACACTATGGCGGCAAATATAATATGCACGGCTGTTTTGGGAATAATAACACTTATCAACGCGGATATGTTCAAAAGCGTACCTAAAATTTTCAGCCGATACTCTACCCCCGATGTCCTGACGGTTACCGCCTCTCTTTCGGTTATAGGCTACGGCATAACCGCGGTGTTCAAAAGTGAGATAGCCCTCGATCTTATACTGCTCGGCGCGTCAATACTCTTTGTCCGCGCCCTTAGCTCCTTCTGGAACGCCGCCTATATGTTGGCGGGCTTTAAGCAAATTTCCGCCGCCTCGCCCAAACGCGCGGTGAAGCTTATAGGGGATAGGGCGGTAACCTTCGCTATGGCAAAAAACGCGATTGAGGGGGATGTTCTCGCCGCCGCTCCCCAAAAGACAAAGCATATTGACGGTTATATGAAATATTCCACCTTCCGAATAGCTTTGTCGGGAAAATTACCCGTAATAACGGTGATTTCGATTTTGCTTTCGGTCATTATCGGCTTTGCCTGCACCGCTTATTTTGACGGCGTATTATACGGCGTCTACAGCGCGGCGGCAATTCGGTGCATTGCCGCGTTGCCCTCGGTGTTTATGATAGATAATTTACCCCTTTACTCCTCGGCAAAACGCCTTGCCCGTATGGGCGCGATGATTGCGGGAAAAACGGGAGCGGAGCGTATTGAAAAGGCCAATGCGGCGGTATTTTCCGCCGATGAGCTTTTCCCCTCGGGTACGGTGCAGATGCACAGGCTTCAGGTTTTGTCCGACAACAGCATTGACGATACCATAATCCGAGCCGCCTCTCTAACCGAGGCTGTGAGAAGTCCTTTAGCCCCCATCTTCAAAAAAATCGCCGGCACGGGAGGGAATGTCGTTCTCCCCGATTCGGACACCGTAAAATACGAGGACAGAATGGGTATTTCGGGCTGGGTTGACGATAAGCTCCTCTTCATAGGCAACCGCACCCTTATGGAAGCCCACGGAATCGAGGTTCCGAGCGTTGAGCTTGACCGAAAAATACTCCGTCAGGGACTGTTTCCCGTATATGTAGCCTCCCGGGATAAGGCGTGCGCCCTCTTGACCGTGCGCTACACCGTAAGTGAGGATATCGCAAAGGAATTGCGCCGTGTTTCGGCTTTGGGGGTCACTATGCTGATTAACAGCTCCGACCCAAATATGACCGAGGAAATGATTTGCGATTATTTCGGTCTTTACAGCGATTCGGTAAAGGTTATGAGCGCCGCGGGCTGTCATATGTATAAAATCGCGGTTACCCCCGCCCCCTCCGGCTTAGCTCCCGCCGCCTACAAGAGCAATCCTTTAGGGCTTGCCGCTATTATAAGCAACGCGTCAAGGATTAAAAAGTCCAATCTTTTGCTTACCGTGCTTTATGTGATTTCGGCGGTTTTAGGCGCGGTACTCTTCGCCTATATGTCCTTTGACGGCTCGGGCTCCCTTATGAGCGGAACGGCAGTACTGCTTTACAGCCTTTGCTCGGCTGTGATTTCCTATATTTTATATTTAACGCAAAAACCGTAGGAGGAATGATTATGTCAGAAAAGAAAAAGTTTTATATTACAACTGCTATAGCCTACGCTTCCAGCAAGCCCCATATCGGCAACGCTTACGATATAGTTCTCGCTGATATGATAGCCCGCTATAAAAGACAAATGGGCTATGAGGTCTACCTGATGACAGGCTCCGACGAGCACGGGCAAAAAATTGAGGAAAAAGCCAAGGCGCAGGGTATTACCCCTAAAGAGTATGTGGATAATGCCGCCGCAAACATTAAAGCGGTTTGGGACAGCCTTAATACTTCCTACGATAAATTCATCCGTACTACCGACGCCGACCACGAAAAGGCGGTGCAGAGAATTTTCACCAAGCTTTACGAGCAGGGGGATATCTACAAAAGCACCTATGAGGGCAAATACTGTGTTCCCTGCGAGTCCTTTTATAC
>JAXJVI010000220.1:0-7669 GCA_036308615.1 Acutalibacteraceae bacterium
CTATAATACGAGGGTCTTTTTTTGCATATTCGTCGCAAATTTCGCCGCTTCTGTCCTTTGTGCCGTCGTCAACGCAGAAAAACTCCCAATCGGTAAGGGTCTGTTTTTGGATACTTTCAATCGCCTGACCCACATAATCCTCAACGCCGTAAACAGGCATTATAATGCTAACCTTAATTTCTCCCATTATTTGCCAAACTCCCTATCGGTAAGGTTAAGAGCAGAAGCTATAACCTTATCCATATCGTAATACTTATATTCAGCCAATCTGCCGCCGAAAAGCATATTGTCCTTTTTGTCTGCCAATTCTTTATATTTAGCGAAGAGCTCTGTGTTCTTTTCGTCATTTATCGGATAATAGGGCTCCATACCCTCTTTCCAGTCGGCGGGATACTCACGGGTTATAACGGTTTTATCGCTTTCGGTATTTTCAAAGTGCTTGTGCTCAATAACACGGGTATAGGGTATTTCCCGTTCGGTATAGTTTACAACCGCAACACCCTGATGATTTTCTTCATTAAGGGTCTCTGTTTCAAACCTAAGACTTCTGTACTCAAGCTTACCGTAGCAGTAATCAAAGAGTGAATCGAGTGTTCCCGTGTAAAGCACCTTATCCGCCATAGCGTTATACTTTTCACGGTCGGAATTATAATCGGTATTAAGCATAACATCACAGCCCTCGAAGAGCTTGTCCGTCAATACATTGTATCCGCCTATCGGTATCCCCTGATAGAGGTCGTTAAAGTAGTTATTATCATAAATATATCTTACGGGCAGACGCTTGATAATAAAGCTCGGAAGCTCGGTACAGCTTCTTCCCCACTGCTTTTCGGTGTAGCCCTTAATAAGCTTGCGGTAAATATCCTCACCCACAAGGCTTATGGCCTGCTCCTCAAGATTTTTCGGCTCCCCCTGTACGGCAGAGCGCTGTTTTTCAATGATGGCCTTAGCCTCGGCGGGAGTTCTTATTCCCCACATTTTGCTAAAGGTATTCATATTAAAGGGCAAATTATACATCTCGCCCTTGTAGCAGGCAACAGGGCAGTTGGTATAACGGTTAAATTCCGCAATGGAATTTACAAATTCCCAAACACGGCGGTCGGAGGTATGGAAAATGTGCGCACCGTATTTATGCACATGTATACCGCATACATCCTCGCAATAGATATTGCCCCCTAAATGGGATCTTTTTTCAATAACAAGGCACTTTTTCCCATTTTTTCGTGCCTGATATGCAAATACAGCGGAAAAAAGCCCTCCGCCAACCAGAAGATAATCGTATTTATTCATAATGCGTACAATCCCCTTATTTTCTACAAATAACATAATTATTATAACAAGTACCGCCTTGATTGTCAACCTGAATTAAAGTAAAACGCTTTTTTGGCGATATTTTGTCAAAATATATGGGAGCAGACATTAAAGCCGCTCCCATATATTATTACACAATTTGCAAGCATTATAAAAAGCGATAGCCCAGATTTACAGTACGATAAGCTCTTTTTTACTGGCGGTTAAATTTTCACATCCGTTTTCGGTAACAACAACCATATCCTCAATTCTGACTCCAAACTCATTTTCAATGTAAATCCCCGGTTCTACCGTCATTATCATTTCCCTTTCCATCACCGTCTCGCAAACCGTATTGCAGGCAGGATTTTCATGTATTTCTATTCCCACGCTGTGACCGAGTCCGTGACCGAAGCAGTCGCCGTAGCCCGCCCCCGAAATAATATCCCGCGCGACCCTGTCAACCTCTTTACAGACAACGCCGGGCTTTATAAAATCGATAGTCTCCTTTTGCGCCTTAAGGACAATGCCGTACACCTCTTTTTGTCTGTCGCTCACCTCGCCCACAGCCACAGTGCGGGTCATATCCGAGCGGTAACCGCCGCAGACCGCGCCGAAGTCCATTGTGATAAAATCGCCTTTTTCAATTATCTTATCGGTCGGAACGCCGTGTGGCATTGAGGAATTTTTGCCCGAGACCACAATAAAATCAAAGGAGACACCCTCGCTTCCGAGTCGCCGCATATAAAACTCCATATCCAGCATAATTTCACGCTCGGTGCGGCCTACGCTTATATTATTAAGAATATAGGTAAAGGTTTCGTCGGTCATTTTCTGCGCTTTTTTTATAAGGGCTATTTCATCATCCGACTTAATACTGCGCTGTTTTGAAATAAGGCTCTGTATTTTTCCGTTAGAGCTGAATTCAAAATCAGGCAGTCTGTTTTTAAGGGACGAAAAGGCGGAAAGGCTAACCGTATCGGTCTCAAGGTAGACCGTTTTTATTTTCAGCGAAGAAAAAAACTCCCCTAACTGCTGTGAAAAGTTCTTGAGTAAAATTACCTCACAGCTCTTAACCGTTTGTTTTGCCTTTTCAAAATAGCGGAAATCAATAAAAAATACCGCCCTTTCCCCTGTTACGGCGACATACCCCGCAGAGGAATGAAAGCCCGTATAATAAAGCCTGTCCGCGTCCGACGAGATTAGCGCCGCCTCGCCCTCTTTCAAATTACTCTGTAAAAATTCAATCCTTGTCTTTATCATTCAAATTCCTCATTTCTTTAATTGCGGTGTCGCTAAGGGTCATCACCGCGAAAACATTTACGCAAAGCATAATTCCGTTAAAAAACGCCGAAAGCCGCCACGCCGTATCGGTTTTGCAAAGCGCCCCCGCAACGCAAAAAAAGGGGTAAATTGCGGTAAACAGCTTTTCTCCCCTTTTGCCGAGGAGGAAGCCCGAGCACTTAACACCGTAAAGCCCCCAGCCGATAACGCTGGACAGACCGAAAAGGCACATCATGACAGCAAGCAGAGCCGTGCCGTACCCTCCGTAGGTGTCGGAAAGCGCCCTTGAGGCAAGCTCGGCTGAGGCGGTTTTCCCGTATTCTATATTAACTCCGCTTGTTAAAATTGTCAATGCGGTAAGTGTGCATATTACAAGGGTATCCGCAAAAACCTCGAAAATTCCGTAAAGGCTCTGCTTTACACCTTCGGTTTCCTTAGCCGCTCCGTGGGCGATAGCCGAAGTACCCAAGCCCGCCTCATTTGAAAAAACGCCCCGAGAAGCCCCTGTTACCGCCGTGTTAATCACCGAGCCCAAGGCTCCGCCCGTCACCGCCGACGGCTTAAACGCCCCCTTTAGTATCATCGCAAAAGCATTCGGCAGGGCTTCAACATTAATAATAATCACACCCAAGGTCATAAAAATATAAAGAAGCGCCATCAGGGGCACAATTTTTTCGGTAAATTTTCCTATCCGCTTTGCCCCGCCTATTATAACTGCGGCGACCGTTACCGCAAAGCCTATTCCAAACAAAAGCCTTACGCCATTTCCCGCGTTAAGCGCGGCTATCGCAGAGCCTGTTTGGGTGATGTTTCCGCTGAAAAAGGCGGAAAATATTCCGGCTATACTAAAAAGCAGGGCTAACGGTGCCGCGGACTCAGAAAGCCCGTTTTTTATATAATACATCGGCCCGCCGCCCTTTTTATCCTTAAATTTAAGGGCTAAAATTATTTCGGCGGACTTTACAGCCATTCCCGCAAGGGCGCTTATCCACATCCAGAACACAGCACCCGCTCCGCCTAAAGCAATCGCCCCCGCGACCCCCGCAATATTCCCCGTTCCGACGGTTGAGGAAAGGGCGGTACATGCCGCCTGAAACGGGCTTATGCCGTCCTTTGATTTTTTCCGCGAAAGCATACCGCCTAAAGCGTGTTTAATGGAAAACGGCAGAAATCTGAACTGGAAAAGCCCGCTTTTCACCGTAAGATACACGCCGCAGATTATAAGAAACGAAAAGGGAAGCATACCCGAAATCAATTTTTCACCAAACTCAAACATTTCCTTCACAAAATCCCCATCCTATTCACTAAAGAATATTAAATTGATAAAGAATTTATGAATTATATATATTTTTGAATGAAATTTGTTCTAATCACTTGATTTTTTAATGGAAAATGCTTAAAATAGAGTTAGAAATTTTTGGGAGGTTAATTTATGCCGACAAACGAAAGCTATAAAATCCGTACAAAGAGAAACAATCTTTTTCTTCGTATAACAAAGGGGCACTTTGCCACCAGCCACAGCCATACTAACTATTATATCGATGTTACCGCGCAAAAGTCCCGACTTTCCGAGGCGAAGGCGGTTGCGGAGGAGCTGCTCACCTACTATCACCACAACACGATTATTGATACAATACTCTGCCTTGACGGAACGCAGGTTATAGGCACCTGCCTTGCCGAGGCGCTCACTAAGGACGATTTTTCAAATATGAACGCCCACCAGACCATTTATGTCGCAACCCCCGAGCATACCACGGGAAGTCAGCTTATCTTCCGCGACAATACCGCATCTATGATTCGCGGCAAGCATGTCCTTATTTTGGAGGCTTCAATTTCTACAGGCTACACCGCGCGTGCGGCTATTGAGGCGGTCAAGTACTACGGCGGCGATGTTGTGGGAATTTCGGCAATTTTCTCAACGGCAGATTCCTTTGAAGGTTTCCCGATATATTCGGTATTCAACCCCAACGACCTGCCCGATTATCAGAGCTTTCCCGCCCACGAATGCCCCCAGTGCCGTGAGGGCAAAAAGCTCGATGCGCTTGTAAACGGCTTCGGTTATTCTAAAATTTGATTTTTAATATAATATAACGGACGGTCGGGGACGCCCGTCACTACGATGGTTAAATTGGCATTTCGTAGGGACAGGTGTCCTCGACTGTCCGCGTCTAATATCTAATCAGCACGCAAAAGGACTGCCTTTCGGCAGTCCTTTTGCTCTTTATTAACAATTATTCTTCTAAAAAGCCGATTTCGGCCAATGCGCCGTTAATCCTATCCATTAGCTTTGGGTCGCCTGCACATTTTTCAAGAGCGCTGAGCGCTTTATCCTTTAGAACTTTCTTGCCGCTTAAATCATCATACATTTTTTCGTACAGCGAAAGCATTTTCTGATTTGTTGTTTCACGACACCTGACAATATCGCCCATTGCCTGCGCTTTGGCTTGACCTTGAATATTGACGGGCGCACCTGGGTTTCCGCTATCACCGTCTCCCATTTGTGAGAGTTTTTCTAATGCATTGTTCAGGTAGTCTGTCTGCTCTTGAATTTTTGCTATCTGCGAAAGTATATATTCAATATTGTATACGCTTTTGGTTTTGCTTTCTTCTGTCATTTTTTTGTCCTCCAATTCATTCTTTGGCGGACACGCAAGGCATATTTTGTTTTCAGCTATGAAGCGTGCCCTGCCGTTTTTAACAAGACCCTTTGCCCTTTTCGGGTAGGTTGCCTCATATTCGTTGCCGTATTCATCTACAACAACAATGTTTTTTTCTATGGGTGTCATCCCCCTTGCCGTAAATCAGCGTGTGAAACCGTTTTTTATTATGGGTGCCGTCCCCTTTCACAAAATTATTATAGCATATGATATATCAAAGAACAAGTATTATTTTCCAAATGAATACAAGAAGTTTCTAATAACAAAAACGGACGACCGTCCGTCCCTATATATGTATTAAACAACAAAGGACTGCCTCTCGGCAGTCCTTTGTTGTTTAAAGCTTAAGAAGCTTTCCTTGTTATAACCGCCTCGCCGTTTTCAACGGTATCGGCTGTGATTGTGATTTCCGTTATCGTGCTGTCCGACGGAGAAGAGAACATCAGGGGCTGTAAAACACCCTCGATAATAGAGCGGAGTCCCCTCGCTCCTGTTTTACGCTCGATGGTAAGGTCGGCGATTTTTTGTAGTGCGCCGTCATCGAAACGAAGGTCGATATTATCCATTTTGAAAAGCGCCTGATACTGCTTGATTATCGAGTTTTGCGGCTCGGTCATAATCCTTATCAGGGTTTCCTTATCCATTCCCTTAAGGGCGGTTATTACAGGCAGACGGCCTACAAGCTCGGGTATCATACCGAACTTCACCAAATCCTGATGGGTTGCGGTCATAGATACCGCCTGAGCCTCAAGGGATTTAGGCGATTTTACATCCGCACCGAAGCCTAAGCTGCTGCCGCCGATTCTGCGTTCGATAACCTTTTCGATCCCGTCAAATGCGCCCGCGCAGATAAACAGAATATTGGTTGTATCAATCTGGATAAACTCCTGCTGAGGGTGCTTTCTTCCGCCCTGCGGGGGGACATTGGAAACCGTGCCCTCAAGTATCTTAAGCAGAGCCTGCTGAACGCCCTCGCCGCTTACATCGCGGGTGATAGAGGCGTTTTCCGACTTGCGGGCAATCTTGTCAATCTCGTCAACATAGATTATTCCCCGCTCGGCACGCTCAATATCAAAGTCTGCCGCCTGTATAAGGCGAAGCAAAATATTCTCGACATCCTCGCCGACATAGCCCGCCTCGGTAAGGGTGGTGGCGTCGGTAATAGCAATCGGAACATCAAGTATTCGGGCAAGGGTCTGGGCGAGCAGGGTTTTACCAACGCCTGTAGGCCCTAACATTAAAACATTGCTCTTGCTTAATTCCACATCGGAATTATCGTTCTTGAAAATACGCTTGTAGTGGTTATAAACCGCCACCGCAAGGGTTTTTTTGGCATCATCCTGACCTATAACATAACGGTCAAGCTGTTCCTTTATCTCCTGTGGCTTTGGAAGTACAAATTCCGCCGCCTTTTTCTTTTTGCCCCGTTTTGCCGCGCCCGACTCATCATCGAAAAGCAGGCTGTTGCAAAATTCAATACAGCTGTCGCAGATATAAACCCCCGGGCCCTCAACCAGCCTTGCCACCTCGTCCTGAGTCTTGCCGCAGAACGAGCAGCGTATCTCCTTATCCTTGTCACTCGGCATTATGCTACCTCTATCTCTTGGAAATTACTTTATCGATAAGACCGTATTCGGCAGCCTCTGCCGCGGTCATAAAGTTGTCGCGCTCGGTGTCAAGCTGAATCTGGGTGAGCGGCTTGCCTGTTTCGGCGGCTAAAATCTCGTTAATATTAGCCCTGATTCTTTCAATATGGTGGGCGTGGATAAGAATATCCGTTGCCTGACCCTTTGCCTGACCGAGGGGCTGGTGAATCATAATCTCACTGTTGGGCAGAGCCAAACGCTTGCCCTTTGTGCCCGCCGCTAAGAGGAATGCGCCCATGCTTGCCGCCATACCCATACAAATAGTGCTTACATCGCACTTAATGTACTGCATAGTGTCATAAATAGCCATACCGTCTGTCACAGAGCCGCCGGGGCTGTTGATGTAAAAGCTTATATCCTTATCGGGATCCTGACCCTCAAGATAAAGCATCTGCGCGATGATTACGCCCGCCGAAGCGCTGTTCACCTCGTCGTTGAGCATAATTATACGGTCGTTTAAAAGTCTTGAAAAAATGTCGTAAGAGCGTTCGCCCCTGCTCGTTTGCTCCAGTACATAGGGTACTAAAGTCATATCCATAATGAATACCTCCGTTTAAAAATGACTAAATTAATTATGGACTTCGGAACAGATTAATAATCAATGGTTTTATTATTCCTCAAAGCTTATTCTTCCGCTTTTTTCTCCTCAACCTCGGTGATTACCGCGTTTTCCTTAACAAGGTCGATAGCCTTTCCTACCGCTACATCCTTGGAAATCTCCTCCGCGGGGATAACCGCCTTAACCTTTTCAACCTCTACGCCGTAGCCCTCGGCAAGCTTAGCGAACTCCGC
>JAXJVI010000221.1:0-15668 GCA_036308615.1 Acutalibacteraceae bacterium
GTGTACATTAACGGCGCGCGCCTATTTACAAGCGGGATGATGTGGGCATCATCCCCTACTCATACTCAATTAACCCCCGTAGGGGCGGGCATAGTGTCAAGCCACCCTTGTGTAAAGGGAGGTGGCTGAGCGAAGCGAAGTCGGAGGGATTGTTTTGAAAACCCCACACAAATCAAATTAACCCCCGTAGGGGAGGGCATCCTTGACCGCCCGATAAATCCGCATTCCGAATTAGCGGAACGACACATAGGTCGTTCCCTACGAAATGTTAATTGACCCCCGTAGGGGAGGGGCTTAAGCGCCCGCCCGATAATTCCGCATTCCGAATTAGCGGAACGACACATAGGTCGTTCCCTACAAGGATAAAATGAATTATCGTAGGGGACGATGCCCACATCGTCCCGTCTAACCCTTCCAATCCCTCCGTCAGCCTACGGCTGCCACCTCCCTTTACACAAGGGAGGCTAATGGGGGCGTACTCTACGGGGCGGGCAAAAGCATTGCGGTGACGGCGTTATGCCGTTCCGCCCAACTTCCTATTTACTATTTACGGGCTGCCGTAAATATGAAATAAAAATTCTCAAAATATTTTAACGAGAGGTGCAAGTTATGAGATTTTTTGCGAACGAAAACAACAGCAAAAAGGGGCTTGCCGTTAAGCTTTCCTGCTTAATTATGGCAATATTAATGCTCCTTGCGTCCTGCGGTGAGGATACCGCTTCCTCTTCTTCCACTAAGAAGAAAAAGAAACAGGTTATCGTTAAGGTTCCCGCTTCCTCCGATGTAGAGGATACTTCTTCCGAAAATACTTCTTCCGACAACACCGACAGCGACTACACCGTTGTGGATGTTGATACCGAAACCGGCGAAGAAGAAAAGACAGAGGTAAAAGAGGAATCTAAGGTAGAGGAAATCGACGAGGGCGAAGACCTTAAGAAGGAGCCCGTTGTTGACCATTCCTTCACCAAGTCCACCGCTCCCGCTAACTACAGCAAGCTTGTTTGGAGCGACGAGTTTAACGGCAATTCCTTAAACAGGGATTATTGGCAGACCGACTACTGGCCGGATCCCGTTAAGCTTACGGATACATTTATGAGCGATTCGGATTCCAGGCTCCTGAATGTGAAGGACGGCTTCCTTAACATGAATGTACTCCGTTGGTTCGACCCTTATAACGCAAACATACATTATGCTCAGGCTCCCAATATACACACAACCGATCAAATGCGTTGGCGCTACGGTTATATGGAGGCTTGCGCTAGAATGCCCTATACCAGCGCTTCCTGGTCCTCTCTTTGGACTCAGTCGGAAACCAGAGACGAGGATACCGATTCGGATTATATGGTAGAGATTGATATTGTCGAAATATTCGGCTCTTATGATAAGTTTACACCGAACCTCCACAAGTGGTACACCGAAAAGGCTCAGTCCGAAGGATTGATTGATCATACACAGGACGGCGGAAGAGTATCCTACACCTTCTATGACAACCCAAATCTTGTTAACGAGTTCCATGTTTACGGCTTTGAGTGGACTCCCACTTATATGACTTGGTGGGTAGACGGTAAGGAAGCGTATAAGTATGAATTCACACAGACAGACGGCTACACCGATATGTCTAACCTCGTTAACAGTGGCGACTGCATGTGGTATATTATCGGTAACGGCAGAGTAAGCCCGCTTTCACCAATAACCATGGATAACGGCAACGTTCCCAACGACAAGGACTACCCGAGCCAGTTACAGGTTGACTGGATTAGATTGTATCAGGATCCCGGCGTATCCGGCAATCTCGTCAAGCTTGGCGACGATATTACCGACAAGAAGTGGTAATAAATCTGCCAACCTAAAGTATTTATTAATGTTTTTTCGAGGAGGAACATATGAAAATTAAACGAAGAGTACAATCTATACTGTCGATAGCAGCGGCTCTTTGTGTTACGGCTCAGCTTGGTGTATGCGTTGTTTCGGCGGAAACCTATTCCGAATATAAAAGCAACAGCCTCGTTGCCGTTTCAGCCGGTGACAAATTGACAGTAAGCGGTTCGGATTTTTCGGCCTCTGCCAACAATAAGATTACCGTCGAAAATGACGGGTCTATAATCCTTGGTGCCGATGAAGCAGTTGATTATAAATTCAATGTTCCTTCCGACTCCGTATACAATGTTTATTTATCCTATGCCGCGCTTACCGACAATAAGGCGAAGCTTAATTTCGCCCTAAAGCTTGACGGACAGTATCCCTTTGAGGAAGCGGAAATCTTATCCTTCCCGACCGCCTGGAACAACGAAACCAACGATTTCGACGCGGATGAAAAGGGAAATCAGCTTACACCTAAGCAGGTTATGGTTGGCGGCTTCTTTACATATCCCGCATATGACGACACGGGTGTTGAAATCAAGCCCTATGAGTTTTCCCTTTCAAAGGGCGTTCACACCCTTTCGATTACGGCGATAGGCGACGGCGCAAAGCTCAGCGCGGTGACCCTTTCCCCGGCGGAATACGAGACCTCGTATGAGGAATACATAAAAAATTATGACGCCGATTCTAAGAATGACGCGGAACCGGTTGTTTTGCAGGCCGAACAGGCTGTTAACAAAACCTCCGCCGCCCTGATTCCTAAGTCGGACACACTTAACGATGAAGTAAAGCCTGCCGACCCCAAGAAAATTATGCTCAACTATATGGGCGGCACCTCTTGGCAGACCGCAGGCGAGCAGATCTCCTGGACCTTTAATGCGGAAAAGGACGGTCTTTACAAGTTTAGCTTCCACTATAAGCAGAGCGACAGCATTAACCGCGCCTCCTACAGGCACCTGATGATTGACGATAAAACTCCTTTCTCCGAGGCGCGGGAGCTTAAGTTCGATTACACCACAAGCTGGAAAAACTACGAGTTCGGCGACGGCGAAGAGCCTTATCTGGTTTGGCTTACCGAAGGCGAGCACACCCTCACTATAGAGGCTACCTTGGGCTCAAATACCGCCGATTATTACAAGCGGCTCAGCGAAATATGCGATGATCTTAACTCGATATATCTCAATATCATTAAGATTACAAGCACCTCGCCCGATAATAACCGCGATTACGAGCTCTTCACACAAATCCCCGATTTAGAGGAGTCCCTGACCGAAAACCGCGATTCACTTACAAAGCTCAGCGAGGATATAGTCGCGGATAATGGCGGAGATACAAACGAAATTTCGGCGGCGCTTGATAATATGCTTCTTGTAATTAATAAGATGCTTAAGACCCCCTACGGCGCGCACCAGTATGTCACCACCTTCTACTCCAACTTCAGTACGATTAGTACCTGGATGCAGGATATGAAGAAGATGCCCTTGTCCCTTGACTATGCGGTAGTATCGCCCGCGGATTATGATTATGACGGCGGCAGCTCCTTCTTCGCCGGAATTAAATTCAGGTTCCTTCGCCTTTTAGCCTCCTTCTCCTCGGAATACGATTCGGGATATGATAAGTCCGATGAAAACACCATCACAATTTGGACGGGCTTGGGTCGCGACCAGGCTAACGCGATCGACACCTTAATCAAGCAGGACTTTACACAGAAAACAGGCATAAAGGTTAATTTGAAAATCGTTCAGGCTACCCTTATCAACGGTCTTTTATCCGATGATGTGCCGGATGTTATGCTTAATATGACCCGCACACAGCCCGTTAACTACGGCGTGCGAAACGCGTTGTACGATTTGAGGCAGTTTGACGATTACAACGAGGTTATGGAGCGTTTCCAGAAGGGCGCGGATATACCCTACACCTACAACGGAAAGACATACGCTATCCCGACCTCACAAATCTTCTATACTATGTTCTACAGAACCGATATACTTGAAAAGCTCAATCTTTCGGTTCCTCAGACTTGGTCCGAGTTTATGGACGCCTCGGTTATAATCCAGAGAAATAATATGGAGGTTTATATTCCTTACGCTTCCGTTTTATTGGGGAACGCAGGAATAGGCAGTACCGGTCTTTACCCTACGCTTATGCTCCAGAAGGGCCTTTCCTTCTACAACGATGAGCAGACTGCTACCGCTATTAATACTCCCGAATCAATAAGCGTATTTGACAACTGGATTAGAATGTATACGGATTACAAGATACAGAAGACCGCTGATTTCTACAACCGTTTCAGAATGGGTATTATGCCTCTCGGTATCGCTCCGTACAGCACATATTTCAACCTTGTCCAGATGGCGCCTGAAGTTCAGGGCAAATATTCAATGGCTCTCGTCCCTGCCGACGATGAAACAGGCAGCAGAGCCGTTGCGGTGGATGGCAGCGCGTGCGCTATCGTAAAGAAAACCAATAATCCTGAGGCTGCGTGGGAGTTCCTTAAATGGTACACCTCCACCGATGTTGTCGTTGAATATTCAAGACGCGTTGAGTCTTTACAGGGACTTGTCGGCCGTCTCCAAACCTCAAATGTTGAGGCTCTCGGCAAAATGGATTGGGACGACGAACAGCTGGCGGTAATCAATGAACAGTGGAAGCTCACCGAAGAGATTCCCGAGGTTCCCGGAAGCTACTATTTGTTACGCGCGGTTGACCAGGCATATTGGTCGGTTATCAACGGAAAACAAAATTCCAAGGATGCTGTTGCGTATTGGTCTGCATCGGCGGATGCGGAAATAGACCGCAAGTATCTTGAATTCGCAAATAATTGAGGAGAAATCGGTAATGAAAGAAAAATCTTTACAAAAGAAAAGCCGAAAATGGTCTTTCGCTGAACAATGGCCGATGATCTTGATGGTCATACCGTTTATGCTGATCTTCTTGGTAATGGTTGTTATTCCGATAATAGCTTCAATCGTTCTTAGCTTCACCAACTTCGACGCTATTCAGTTCCCTAAGCCTGTAGGATTTGACAACTATATGCGTATGTTCGTCTCCGATGATGTTTTCCCGATCGTGTTTAAAAACACGCTTGTTATCGCCATTATCGTAGGACCTATAGGCTTCTTAATGTCATTCGTTTTGGCGTGGTTCGTAAACGAGTTCTCCTCGGGACTCAGAACAGTTTTATCCTTCATGTTCTACGCCCCGTCACTTGTAGGTAACGCCTACTTTGTTTGGCAGGTGCTTTTCAGCGGCGACGCTTACGGATATATCAACAACCTACTCCTTTCCATAGGTATTATTACCGAGCCTATTCAGTGGCTTAAAACTCCCGAATACATACTGGGTATTGTAATTATCGTTCAGGTTTGGCAGAGTATGGGCGTTTCCTTCCTTTCGAATATATCAGGCTTGCAGAACATAAGCCGCGATATATACGAGGCGGGTGCCATAGACGGTATAAAGAGCCGTTGGCAGGAGCTGAGATACATAACCCTGCCTTCAATGTCGAGTATGTTGCTTTTCTCGGCTGTAATGCAGATTTCGGGCGCTTTCTCGGTAAGCGCCGTTGCCCAGGCATTGGCAGGCTATCCGTCGGTACAGTATTCTGTTGATACGATAGTATCTTATATGACCGATGTCGGCGGCACCAGATTCGAAATGGGCTATGCTTCGGCAATTTCCGTAGTTCTGCTGTTAATGATGGTCATTTTCAGAGCTATTGTCGGTAAATTGCTTAAACTAATCACTAAGTAGGAGTGTGTGAAAATGGAAAATGTTAAAATTGCTCAGACTCCTACTTCCGCTCCGGTAAAGAGGAGAAAAAAGTTTCGTATTCGCAAAGCCAGCAAAAAGCAGTTCAGCAAAAGATTTACAAGGTCAAGGGCAGGTAATGTATTCTATTTCTTATTCTTGACCTTAGCAGGACTCTTCTGTCTTTTGCCGCTTATTTATTCGGTCGTCACCTCCTTTAAACCCCTCGACGAGATTATGATCTTTCCTCCGAGGTTCTTCGTTAAGAGACCTACAATAGGAAACTACGCGGCGTTACCTGAATTGCTTTCAGGCTTAGAGGTGTCGATTGACAGGTATATCTTCAACAGTATCTTTACCGGTATTATTGCAACCTTCCTCTTTGTGGCGCTTTCCTCAATGGCGGCGTTCTCCCTTTCAAAGGGAAAATACGGCGGAAGAAATGCAATGTTCAATGTTGTTCAGTACGCCTTGCTCTTCAACGGCTACACACTGGCATTGCCGCAGTACATTATTTTGACAAGGCTGCATGTTGTTGATACTTACTGGGCATTTATTCTTCCTCATATGGCTTCAACCCTGGGAATATTCCTTATGAAGCAATATATCGACGGATATGTGCCGGAAACATATATCGAGGCAGGTAAAATTGACGGCGCCTCATATTTCAGAATCTTCTGGAAGATCGTTATCCCGATTATACGCCCCGCAATGCTTACATTAATATTGTTCGGCTTCCGCGAGGTATGGGCGTATGCACCCGGAACGACGGTTTACACCGAAACGATTAAAACCTTGCCTATGATAACAACTCAGGTTACGACTGCGGGCGTTGCCCGTACGGGCAGCTCCATGGCATTAACGGTTATAATGATGATTCCGCCTATAGTTATTTATATGGTTACTCAAAGCGGTGTTACGGAAACAATGAGCAGTGCAGGAATTAAGGAGTAGTGTTTATTATGTACAAAGCTAAATATAAATGCATAAAACGCTTTCTGATTTGTTTGCTTACCGTCCTTCTGATTGCAGGAACGGCGGCGGTATCTGTGTCTGCGGCTCAAGTTCCCACTGATGCTTATAACTACTGGACAGATACTAAGGGCGAAAACAGCAAAAAAGCTGTTTATTCAAGGAACGCGTTTGAGGTAGAGGGCGTTATAGACGCCGAAACCCTGAATGTACCGTTTTATGATGAGCTTTCCGATTTTTGCGTAGATAACGGTAACATTTATCTTCTCGACGGAAACGCTTCAAGGATTACGATTGTTGACTCTGATTATAATGTAATCAAGGACATCACCGAGATTAAATATAACGGCGAAGTCTTGAATTGTGCGGGCGCCAGCGGCATATTTGCCAAGGACGGCAGAATATATTTATGCGATACCGAAAACGAGCGGGTTTTGGTTATGGATAACAACTGTAACATTCTTTCCGTAATCAAATGCCCCGACTCACCGATTATTCCTGACGGCTTTCAGTACCGTCCCATTAAAATAACGGCAAATTCGGAAGGCTATCTGTATGTTTTAACAGAGGGTTCGTTTTACGGATCGCTGCTCTTCTCACCATCGTACGAGTTTATCGGATTTTTCGGCTCCAACGATGTAGTAAACAGTATCTCAACTGTTTTCAGCAATATTATGTCCCGTGTTTTCCCGAATAATGTTAAAAAATCCGCCAGCGTTAAGGCGCTGCCTTACAGTATAGTGGATTTGTGTATGAAGGAGGACGACTTCGTATACACGGTCACGGGTAAAACAGACGGTGCGTCGCAAAAAGGACAAATCCGTAAATTATTCGTAGGAACGGGCAGCAATATCTTAGAATATACCGGAAACTTCGTTGATCAAGATTATAACAACTCTCGCCTCGGCGGGCAGAGTACCCTTCAGGACTTGTGCAGTATCGATATTGATGAAAGCGGCTTTATATACGCCCTCGATTCAACATACGGAAGAATTTTCGTATACGATACTAACGGAAGACTGATTACTACCTTCGGCGGCGGTTTAGGCTTAGGCGAGCAGGACGGCACCTTCAAACAGGCGAGAGTGCTTGCTTTAAACGGTGACAAGGTGCTTGTTTTGGACATTTTCAATAATACAATCACCGTTTTTAAGCATAATGAATACTTCAATCGTATCAGGCAGGCACAGCTGCTTACAATAGGCGGCGACTACGGTGCCGCGGAAGAGCTTTGGAGACAGGTGTTAGCTCAGGACAGTAACTGCCAGATAGCCTATTCGGGCTTGGCGCGTGCAGAATACGCGGCGGGCAATTACACGCTTGCAAAGGACTATGCGCGCAAGGGCTATGACAGGGATACATATTCATTAGCCTTCAAGATGCTGAGAACACAGTTCATCGCCAAGTATTTCTGGATAGTGGCGGTAATCGCTATCGTCGTGATAGTAGCACTGGTTGTTTTGCTTAAAATGAAGAAGCGCAAGGAAATAAAACTGATAAAGAATCCCAAGATTCGTTTGGCTATGTCGGCGTTGTTCCATCCGATTGATACCTTTAACACGGTTAAGGAAAAAAGGATGGCGTCTGTCGGAATAAGCTTTGTTCTGCTCTTGATCTTCTATGTAACATCTATTTTAAAGGTGCTGTGCGGCGGATTCTCCTTCACATATTACGACCCGGCGAGCTTCAACTCTATTTGGGTATTGGTTAAGAGCGCGGGCGCGGTTATTCTTTGGATCGTGTCAAACTGGCTTATATGCTCGCTTATGAGCGGTAACGGCAGAATTACAGAGATAATTACGGTCACCTGCTACAGCTTGATTCCGTTGATAGTCAACCAGGTAATTCAGATTGTGTTTACAAATGTGCTTTTGGTTGAAGAGGCGTCATTCCTCTCGATAATAAGTGTGGTTGCGTATATACTCTTCATATTTATGCTTGCGTCGGGAACTATGATTATTCACGAATACGGATTCGGTAAATTCGTCGGAACATCGGTTCTTACCGTTGTGGCAATGGCTATAGTGGTATTCCTGATATTCCTGGTGGTTATGCTGTTACAGCAGCTCTTCGGATTTATTTCGACCATTGTACTTGAAATTGCCACATTTTGATGAAGGGGTGTAAAAATGATAGCTTCAAAAAATAATTTAATCAGAATATTTACACTCATCGTTGCGGCAGCGCTTGTTTTCGCGGGATGTGGCTCGGGCAATAAGAACGTTCAGAAGCCGGAGAGTTACCAATCTCCCGGCGAATCCGAGAGCATTGACGGCGTTGTGGCTGAAAATGATAAATATCAGCTCCTCTATGACAGTGCCCAAGCGTTGGTTTCGGTTTACGATAAGAGCGACGGTTCGGTTTTCTCCACAACAAAGCCTGAGGAACAAACCGAGCTTGACGAATTCGGTTTGCCGAAGATGCAGGACGCAAGAATGTTATCCGACATTATTGTTGAATATCAGAAGCCCGAAACCGCGGAAAACAATGTACTTTATTCAAATGTTGACGCGGTCAGCGCGGGAAGCGTTACAACCGAAGGAATAGAAAACGGCTTACGGGTTACATTCTACTTTGAAAGTGCCGAAATAGCTATTCCTGTTGATTATGTTCTCACAAACGAAGGATTTTCGGTATCTGTCGATCCGACCAAAATCAAGGAGAATAAAAACAAAACGGTTTCTGTCAGCGTAGCGCCCTTTGCCTGCGCGGTTAAGAACGATGCGGAAGACGCGTATTTGTTCATCCCTTCGGGCTCGGGCTCCCTCGTATATCCGAGAAATGTTTCCGCGACGGGAAGCACTTATTTTCAGTCGGTTTACGGGAATGACCCGTTGGATGTTGTTTGGGAAAAGGATTCAAACGAGCAAACGGTTAAGCTTCCGGTTTACGGAGTTAAGGACGGTAATAACGGCTTATGCGCTATTATCAGCTCCGGGGACGATTCGGCTGCCATCGAGGCGATCTACGGCTCTTCTTCAATCGGCAGCTCGACGGTTTACTCCACCTTCAATGTTCGCGGAAGAGTAAGAATCCGCAAAACCCTGTACGGCACCCGAACTAAAGAGGTAACTCAGTACAGCGAGAATTTTATAGAGACTCCCTGCAAGGTTGATTTCTATATTCTTAAGGGCAATGACGCAAATTACTCGGGAATGGCAAGGCTGTTTAGAGAAAAGGCCTTGAAGGACAGCGGCACGGAAACCGCAAATTCCGCAATGAACCTTGTAATTTACGGTGGCGCGATGATTGATAAATCCTTCCTCGGAATTCCGTACAAATCGGTATTTGCCACTACGACTCTTGAAGAGGCGTATCAAATGGTAAAGGAATTAAAGGAGGAGACGGGCGCGTCCGTTTCGGTTCTGCTTAAGGGCTTCGGCAAAACGGGTATAGACATCGGCGAAATAGGCGGAGGCTATACCTTGAGCGGCGCCGTGGGAAGCAGGTCGGAGCTTAATGAATTAGGCGCTTACTGTGAAGAAAATAATATCGGAAATTATTTTGATTTCGATGTAGTCCGTCAATCGGCGAGCGGTCTGTTTTCGTCGGGGGACACCGCAAGGTCTATCGATAAACAGACGGAATATCAATACTTATTCGATAAGGCGGTCAATTCTCGGATTACGGACACCAGATATACCCTTATATCGAGAAGCTCTTTGACCGGATGCGTCGATAAGCTTATTTCCAAGACCGCAAAGTGGAATATCGGCGGCATTGCGTTAGACACACTTTCAAACATCTCTTATTCCGATTACGACGGTTTAAAATATCCTTCAAAAACTCAGATGAGCACGGATGTAAGCAATATCTTCACAAAGCTTAAGGAGTCCGGCAAGGAGGTTGCCTCTGTTTCGGCAAACTTTTATGCGGCGAACAATTCCGACGCTATATTTGAAACACCGTCCTCGTCAAATAAGAGCAATGGATTATCGGTAGATGTTCCGTTTTATCAGATGGTCTTCAAGGGCAAGGCTGATATCGGCTGTGAATCGGTCAATTTCGCCCTTGACGAGAGAGACGCGATTCTAAAATCCGTAGAAAGCGGCGCGGGCATTACATATGCGCTGTATAACAATTACAATACCGCTTTAACCGATTCGTATTATCCTGTTTTCTCAACGGGAACATACAGTATGATAAAGCAGGGTATAGTAGATCAGGTTAAAGCCTTGAAGGGATATTACGACTCCATAGAAAACTCATCCGTTAAGGAGCATATCCTAATAAGCAACGATGTCCGCAAAACGGTGTTTGAGAACGGAACTGTCGCGTATGTGAACTACTCCGATAATGACTATAAAGGCGACTTCGGAACGGTTGCGGCGCACGGTTATCTGATCGTTCCTTCTGCCGCAGAATAGCTTAGACTGTAAATAATTGATTGTGGTGACGCAGATGAAGAAAAAACATACTAAAGGAATTGAGGCAAGAAAGAGCCGCTACGGGTTTATGTTTATCCTGCCGTGGTTAATAGGATTTATCCTGTTCTTCTTTATTCCTATTATACAGTCTTTTGTGTACTCTTTAAGTACCATACAGATAACTAATGACGGTATCGCGACCGAATTTGTCGGATTAGAGCATTATATCACCTTAATAAAAGAAGATCCCGATTATCTTACAATGCTGCAGGAGGCGGTTGTATCCTTCATTTATAAGCTGCCGCTTATATTGGTAGTAAGTATAGTGCTGTCGATAGTTTTGAATCAGAAGTTCAAGGGCAGGGTAGTGTTCAGAGCATTGTTCTTCCTACCTGTCATTATCGCGACCGGCGTTGTTATGGAATTGGTCTTTATGACTACTGCCGATTCAAGCACGGCGCTTGGCGTTTCGGAATCTATGACAGCGAATATGTTTTCGATCGATAGCATTATGGAAAGTCTCAACCTACCCATCCAGATAGCTACATATATCCAGATCGCGGTAAGCAGTATCTTCGATTTGATCTGGGACTGCGGAATACAGATAATTTTGTTTATCGCAGGACTTCAGTCGATTCCCGCCTCTATTTATGAGGCGAGCAAGGTTGAAGGGGCTACAAAGTGGGAGGAGTTCTGGTTCATCACCTTCCCCCAGCTGGGAAGAATTACGCTTCTTGTAGCAATCTTCACAATGCTTGAGATATTCGCTGATAACCGAAATGAATTAATCAGCAACGCCTATATGCGAATGTCCAGCGGTATATACGATAAATCGTCGTCAATGCTGTGGATGTATTTCGCGGTTGTAGCCGTGATTATGGGTATATTGGTAGCGGCTTATAATAAGTTCCTGCTTAAAAAATGGGAATAACGGGGGTGAGTTAGAATGACTATGAATAAAGAGTCGGTCAAAAGAAATGCGGCAAACGCAAAGATTAAAAAGAAAGTCGCACACATAATAACCTATATTGCGAGACTGGCATTTTTAATCGCGATTTCATACATTGTTATTTACCCCTTGCTTTATATGATTGTATCCTCAATCACAGAGGAATCTGCATTCTTAAGCTCCCGCAGAATCTGGATTCCGGATGCCGTAACATTTTCCTTCTATCCCTTAATAGTTGAGATTATCGATTATTTCAAAGCGTTGCTGTCAACGGTTAAATTTGAGGTTGTTGCGGCACTTATCGAGGTTTGCAGCTGCGCTGTTGCGGCGTACGGCTTCTCACGGTTCAATTTTAAGCTTAAAAAGCTCTGCTCGGCAATGCTTTTCCTCACTATTTTGATACCCACCGCGATGATAATAATTCCTCTCGCGGTAAACTATGCGCATCTGGATTTCTTCGGTATCTTAGGCTTGATTAATAAGCTGACCGGCGTTGACCTGAGACTGCGGATAATAAACACTCCTTGGTCTTTTTGGCTGCCGTCTCTGTTCGGCATAGGCCTCAGATCCGGAATAATGATATTCATCTATATGCAGTTCTTCAAAGGGCTCCCCGGTGAGTTCGAGGAGGCGGCGTATGTAGACGGAGCAGGCCCCTTGCGAACCTTTTTGCAGATAATTATTCCGTCGTCAACGGTTGTTATATTAACCGTATCGGTATTTTCGATTATTTGGCATTGGAACGATTATCAAATGTCTACAATGTTTATGAATCAGGATTTGCCCCTTTCGGTCTCCCTGCTTAATTTGCCTGATCATTTGGGACTTTACGGCTATTATATATCCGATTCCGACCCGCGGGCAATATCCCTTATGATGGCTGCCTGCTTGCTGTTCATATTACCGGTGCTGGTTTGCTATTTAATAGTACAGCATTGGTTCATCGAAAGCGTAGACCGAGTTGGTATTACGGGTTAATATTTAGAAAAAATCACTAAAAAGTATTGCAATTATCGTCGAATGATAGTATAATAAACATCATATAAGGGATTTACTGCCGTTGGTGTGTATTATTGCTATCAAAAAAACAGTATCCCGATAATTCTTTAAGTTTTTAAAGATTATTGAATTTATTATTTGGAGGAAAAAAACTATGAAAACATCCTTAAAGCGCCTATTGTCTTTGATGTGCGTAGTTGCCATCGGAACTACCGCAATGGCGTCCTGCCGCAAGAATCCGGGCTCCGATACCAGCTCGGATAGCGACAGCGACTACGAGATAGTTTATGTTTACGAGTCCGAGGACGGGGCAACCGGTACCGATTCAGACTCTGCGACATCAGACAATGGCACAACCAGCAAGGGCTCAACAACCAGCAAGGGCTCAACAACCAGCAAGGGCTCAAGCGGCAATGCCTCAACAGGCGGCAGTACAACAAGTAAGGCTCCCGGCACTTCCAGCACAATTAAGCAGTCCGGCTCCTACCACAAGTGGGACTATAGCGAGCTTAAGGGAACCAAGGTTACCTTCGCTATGTGGACCGACTTTGTAAAGCCTTATGCCGATCCGGTTATAAAGCAGTTTGAGAAGGAAACCGGAATGGATTTCGAGTATATGGATGTTCCGCAGGCCGATTATATTAAAACCGTAACCGGTAAAATCGCTGCGGGCACAGGACCTGATGTTATCATCAATAACAGCGAGTTCCCCGGCATCATGACGATTGCACAGCCCGTTAATGATTATGTTGACCTTTCGGACCCGATTTGGGACGCAGCTTTTTCTAAAGCGTTCACCGTAAAGGGCAAGACATACACGATTTCTGCAGACGGCAGCTTATTAGGCGGCAGCGGCGTTAACTATTGTTTGTATTACAATAAGTCCTTATTAAATAAGGCGGGCGTTACCAATCCCGGCGAGCTGTATAAGGCAGGCAACTGGAACTGGGATACATATACGGCACTTATGAAGGCTTATACCAACAGCGCCACAAAGGTTAAGGGAACAAGTGCTATGTTCTTGACCGGCAGTTACCATCAGATAAGCGTCGGCGCCACAGTCTTTAAATATGATCCCAATACATTGACCTTCTCAAGCAACCTTGACGATCCGCTTGTATCCAAGGTACTCACAAAGATGGCGGAATGGTCAAAGAACGGATATACCGGCTCAGGTAATTTATTGTCCGGTAAAGCGGCAATGCAGCTAACCTTTACAATGACCAAAAAGGATGTTGCTGCAAACGGCACCGGTATAACCGCTAATGATATAGGCGTAGTTCCCGCTCCTGATTTTGACAGTGAACATAAGAGAGTAAAAGTAGTCAGCGGTAAGGGCTGGGGCATTGCTAAGGGTGCGAAGAACCCCGTAGGCGCCGGCATATTCATTAAATACTATACTGACCCCAACAACTATGACGCAGACGAATTCTTTGTCACCTCAGAGCTTAGAGATTTGTATTTCAAGCAGAAGAGCGAAACAAGCGCACCCGAATACTTTGAGTGTATGTTTGGCGTTGCCTCCGCTAACGGCGTAGATGGCGGTCCCGAGTATTGGAACTTAGCCCAAGGTGTTGCACCGGATCAGATTTCCAAAAAGATCAACGAAATCACGAACCAGACTGAGGCTCGCGCGGCTGAAGCCACTAAGGTCCTTCGCAATGCAGTAAAATAATTTTAAAAAACTGCTTTTAATAGTAAAAAATTGAAGGGAATGAAATGATCTGTGAAAATTAAGCAAATTTCAAAGCATTTTTTAGCGATTGTTTTGTCATTGGCAGTTTTAGCTTCTACACTGATGCTCCAGACCTTCTCCACCTTCGCAGACGCTGCCACTAACACCTGGGAAAACGGTGTGGCGATACGCTTTGACAGCGGTTCCGGTACGGAGAAAGATCCTTACATTATTAAAACCCCCGAGCAGTTTGCCCTTTTTGGTAAATATGCTTACAACGGCGCTAAGGATACGGACAATGTAGAGTTCAGAACAAAGGCTTACAAGCTCGCTAACGACATCGTGCTTAACGATGTAACAAGCCAGGCTTGGAAGGATTACGCCACGGTCGGCGGCGCTCACGAAGGCGAGCGCTCCGACGAATTGAAGATGTGGTCATACGGCCTCTATTGGCAGACCAGCTTTAGGGGCACCTTAAACGGTAACGGCTATGTTATAAGAGGTCTCTATGTCTTTTCAGACGAGAATACCAATATCGCAGGTCTGTTCCGCGATGTTAACGAAGGCGCGGTTATTAAGAACTTAGGCTTCGAAGACTGCTATGTAAGATGTAACCACCCCACAGGAGGTATGGCGGGCGCACTCGCCGCCTATTCGCTGTGCACCAATAAGGCTTCTGTTATTCAGAACTGTTATGTCGGTGAATCGGTTGCCGTATATGCAAGACAGGTAGGCGGCTTCTTCTCCACCGTTAACACTGCAAACGATATTACAAAAATAATTGATTCCTATTCCTCTGCAACGGTTATTCCGAACTTCCCCGGCAGCTTTGCGGGTGCCTTTGTAGGCGCGTTACAGGGAAGTTGCTTATTAAAGACCGAGCGTTGCTTCACAACCCAGAGCAACTTAAATCTTGTAGGTTGGGTAGGCGGCACATATACCGCTTCTAATTGCTACTCTGTTTATGATTCGCGTACAGGAATTACAAACCTCACCTCTGATAAAATGAAGGGCGACGCCGCCAAGGATAATATGGAGGGCTTTGACTTTGTGAAAAAGTGGACAGCTCGCGCAGACAATTTCCCCTGCCCCACAA
>JAXJVI010000222.1:0-5687 GCA_036308615.1 Acutalibacteraceae bacterium
GGTTGGTGCTGTTGCAGTTCACTGTATGAACGGTATCTGGGGTACTATAGCGGTAGGTCTTTTTGCTACCGACACTGCCCCCGGCTATTCGATAGCCAATGCTTCGGGCGAAACCATCAAAGGTCTTTTCTACGGCGGCGGCTTTGAGCTTTTAGGCTTACAGATCACAGGCTTTGCGGCTGTTGCTCTTTGGACTGCGGTTACAATCACAATTACATTCTTAGTCATCAAGGCTATCGTTGGTCTTCGCGTCACCCGTGAAGAGGAAGTTGAGGGTCTTGACGCTACCGAGCACGGACTTCCCAGCGCTTACGCAGGATTTGCAATGCTCCCCGAGTACATCGACGAGGACGAAGAGCCCGTTGCTGTTACAGGCGATGTTCCTGTTGCCGAGGCTGTTGAGGTTAAAGAAATGCCCAAGGTTGCGGCTGATGTTAAGCCGGCAAGCGGCGAGAAGATCACCAAGGTCGAGGTTGTCTGCAAGGAAGCTAAGCTTGAAGCGCTCAAGAACGCAATGGTCGGCATCGGCATTACCGGTATGACCGTAAGCCATGTTTTAGGCTGCGGCATACAGAAGGGCAAACCCGAGTATTACAGAGGTGTTGAGGTCGAAACCTCCCTCTTACCTAAGATTCAGGTTGACATAGTTGTATGCAAGGTTCCCGTATCTCAGGTTGTTGAGACCGCTAAGAAGGTTCTTTACACCGGTCATATCGGCGACGGTAAGATATTCGTTTACGATGTTGAAAATGTCGTAAAGGTTCGTACAGGCGAAGAGGGCTACGACGCTCTTCAGGATGTTGAACAGTTCTAAACTTTGCTTTAACCTCCCTATTATAAATTGCAAAAGCTTCCCTTAAACGGGAAGCCTTTGCGCATTTAAAAAACATCACTTTTAATTGAAATGAGGAAACTTTTATGTGTTCTATTATGGGCTATATCGGGAGCAGACTAACCGATGACGAATTTAAGCTGGGCTTTGAGAGGACCGTTTCCCGCGGTCCGGATATGTCAAAGGTCGTAAAGCTTAATAACGGTCTGCTCGGATTCCACCGTCTTGCGATAATGGGGCTTACCGACAAGGGTATGCAGCCCTTCACATATAAGAATAATATGCTCGTCTGCAACGGTGAAATCTACGGTTTCAGACCCATAAAGGACGAGCTGATTAAAAAGGGCTATACATTTGAAAGCGATTCCGACTGCGAAATACTGCTCCCGCTTTATGAGCAGTACGGAATAGGAATGTTTGGTATGCTGGACGCGGAGTTTGCAATGATTATCTATGACGGCGATTCGGGGGATTTTATCGCCGCCCGCGACCCGATAGGCATACGCCCGCTTTACTACGGCTATGACGAGGACGGCGGCATACTCTTTGCCTCCGAGCCTAAGAACCTTGTAGGGCTTGCCGACAAAATTATGCCCTTCCCGCCCGGACATTATTATAAGGACGGCAGATTTTACTGCTACAACGATATTGCCAAGGTGGACGAGGTTTGTTATGACGATTTGGAAAAAGTCTGCAAAAACATTCACGATAAGTTAGTAGCGGGCGTTGAAAAACGGCTTGACGCCGACACTCCCGTGGGCTTTCTTTTAAGCGGCGGTCTCGACTCCTCCCTTGTCTGCGCCATTTCCGCCAAGCTTTTAAAGAAGCCTATTAAGACCTTTGCTATCGGTATGAGCACCGACGCTATAGACCTTAAATACGCAAAGCAGGTTGCCGACTATATCGGCTCCGACCACCGCGAAATAATTATTACCAAGGAGGATGTGTTGGCGGCTCTGCCCGATGTTATAGCATTGCTCGGCACATACGATATTACCACCATCAGGGCGAGCATAGGAATGTACCTTATTTGCAAGGCAATACACGAAACCACCGATGTAAGGGTGCTTTTGACGGGCGAGATTTCCGACGAGCTGTTCGGTTACAAATACACCGATTTCGCCCCCAACGCCGAGGAATTTCAGAAAGAATCCCAAAAGCGGGTGCGCGAGCTTCATATGTATGATGTTCTGCGTGCCGACCGCTGTATTTCGGTTAACTCCCTTGAGGCGCGTGTGCCCTTCGGCGACCTTGACTTTGTAAAATATGTTATGAGCGTTGACCCCGAAATAAAGCTCAACAAGTACAACAAGGGCAAATATCTTTTGCGCCACGCCTTTGAGGGGGACTATCTCCCCTATGATATTCTTATGCGTGAAAAGGCGGCTTTCTCGGACGCGGTAGGTCACTCTATGGTCGATTACCTAAAGGAGTACGCCGAAGCACAGTACACCGATAAGGAATTCGCAGAGAAATGCGAAAAATACGATTTTGCAAGACCCTTTACTAAAGAATCACTTTTATACCGTGAAATTTTTGAAGAAAAATACCCCGGTCAGGCAAAAATGGTCAAGGACTTCTGGATGCCAAACAAGGAGTGGGAGGGCTGTAATGTAAACGACCCCTCCGCCCGCGTGCTTTCCAACTACGGCGACAGCGGAAAATAAACATAAAATTCATATAATCATCAAAAACCCTCCCCCGTTGCGACAACGAGGGAGGGTTTTGCGTAAAAAAGGCAAGATAACCAGCGTAGGGGACGACCTGTGTGTCGTCCCGAATTCCCAATTATTCTTTATCCTTTTATAATGCTGCCTTTTATGAGCTTTTTTAATCAAGAACAACCGATTTTTTCTTGCCGTTCTTCTTTCTCGGATATTCTCTTATTCGGACAATAAAGTCAAAATTTACAGCCTCAAGGGTATCACCGTTTTCGATAAGAATCGCTCCCTCGTTTACCTCCTTGATAACTCCTGTCAGCTGTGAAGAATTAAAGGTATAAATAAGGCACTCTTTACCGATAAATTTCTGAGCAAGCTCATACATCTGAATATCCCCCGTTTTTCTTTTTTGAATAATCTTTTTAAATATAACCGCATTTGCCTGTCTTGTGAAAAATAAAATCAAAAACAGAAAAATGACAGGTATAAAATACGCGTAATTCAAAGCATTACCCTCTTATAAAACGGAACTTATGAAACACCTTTTTGCCCTTTTTAAGCACTATGCCGTTTTTAAGAGCCTCCGCCGTGACCCTGTACTGCGGGTCGGTGATTTTTTGGTCTTCAATGCTTACTCCGCCCTGCATAACAAGCCGTCTTGCCTCCCCCTTTGAAGCCGCAAGCGCACCCTTAACCATCATATCCAAAACACCGATTTCGCCGTCGGTTAAATCATCATCGGCAAGAGTTGTAGTGGGCATATTTTCGTGGGAGCCGCCCCCCGCAAATATCGCTCTTGCGGCAGACTGTGCCTTGTTTGCCTCTTCCTCGCCGTGAACAAGCTTTGTAAGCTCATATGCCAAAATTTCCTTAGCGGTGTTAAGCTGACTACCCTCCCAGGAGTCCATCTTGTCGATTTCCTCAAGCGGGAGAAAAGTTAGCATTCTTATGCACTTTAAAACATCTGCGTCCGCAACATTGCGCCAGTACTGGTAGAAGTCATAAGGCGGGGTCTTGTTCGGGTCAAGCCATACGGCGTTGCCCGCAGTCTTGCCCATTTTGTGCCCCTGAGAATCGGTAAGCAGGGTTATTGTCATAGCGTGGGCGTCCTTGCCGAGCTTCCTTCTTATAAGCTCGGTGCCGCCCAACATATTGCTCCACTGGTCGTCCCCGCCGAACTGCATATTACAGCCGTATTCCTTAAAAAGATGGTAGAAATCGTAGCTCTGCATAATCATATAGTTAAACTCTAAGAACGAGAGACCCTTTTCCATTCTCTGCTTATAGCACTCGGCTCTGAGCATATTATTTACCGAGAAGCAAGCCCCCACCTCGCGCAAAAGCTCCACATAATTAAGCTTAAGAAGCCAGTCGGCGTTGTTAATCATCTGCGCCTTGCCCTCGGAAAAATCGATAAACCGCTCCATCTGGCGCTTAAAGCACTCGGCATTGTGGTCGATATCCTCTTTTGTAAGCATTTTACGCATATCGGTTCTGCCCGAGGGGTCGCCTATCATAGTAGTGCCTCCGCCGATAAGGGCTATCGGCTTATTGCCCGCCATTTGAAGTCGCTTCATTAAGGTGAGTGCCATAAAATGACCTGCGGTAAGGCTGTCCGCCGTGCAGTCAAAGCCAATATAAAATGTAGCTTTGCCGTTATTAATCATTTCCTTGATTTCTTCTTCATTTGTAACCTGTGCTATAAGCCCTCTGGCTACAAGCTCGTCATAAATTGTCATTGCTACTACTCCTGTCTACTAACTCTTTTGCTGATTTATATAAATTTTCGGTAAGCTCTGCGCCCGACATAATGCGCGCGATTTCGCTTATCCTATCCTCATACGAAAGCGGCTCTACCTTGGTAAAGGTTCTGCCGTTCTGCGTATTTTTTTGTATAAGCAGGTGATTGTCCGCCATTGCGGCAATCTGGGCTAAGTGGGTCACGCATATCACCTGACGGTTTTTTGACACCCTTTTAAGCTGAGTGCCAACCTTTCCCGCGGTGTAGCCGCTTATCCCTGTATCAATCTCGTCGAAAATCATAGTGCCGACCTTGTCCTTATCAAGCAGTACGCTTTTAATAGCCAGCATTACTCGGGACAATTCACCGCCCGAGGCAATTTTTGAAAGAGGTTTAACCTTTTCCCCCTTATTAGCCGAAATAAGGAACTCTATAACATCGCATCCGCGCTTTGTGTACCGCCCTTTTTGGAGGGAGACGGTAAAGCGCACATCCGGCATATTAAGGTAGGTTAAAATCCCGCAGACCTTGGTTTCAAACTCTGCCGCCGCCTTTTGCCTTGATTTTGTAAGCCTTTCCCCTAAGGCGACCAGCCGCTCGGTGGATTCGTCAAGTAGGTCGGAAAGCTCGGCTATTCTGCGGTCGGAGAAAACAAGCTCGTCAAGCCGCACCTTTGCCGAGGTCAAAAAGTCCAGCATTTCCTGCTCGCTGTTTCCGTATTTTAACATAAGCCTGTCCAGCGTGTCAAGCCTATCATTGATACTGTCGGCATCAAGGTCGGAAAACTCGGCGCTGTCAAGAAAATCTCGTAGCTCCGCCGAAACATCTTCAATAACCGAGAGCGCGTCCGCAAGCCTTTCCGACTTTGAGTTCCACTCACCGCTTTTAAGTGAAGCAAGCTTTCTTTGCGCCCCGTCTATAAGCGCCGCCGCGCCGTCAAAATCCTCCCCGCCCTTAAGGGCAGAATAAGCCGCCGAAAGGGTTTCTACCGTGGTGCGGTAGTTTCTCGCGATTTCCAGGTTCTTTTTAAGCTTTTCATATTCGCCGACTTTTATATTTGCGCTTTCAAGCTCGTTTATCTGGTACTTTAAAAGGTCGGTTTGACGGCGTTTTTCGTCCTCATCGGTCTCGGCAGAGTTAAGCTCCCTGCGGATTGCGTTAAGGTTTTTAAACTCCCCATAGTACTCGCTTAAAATATCGCCGTTATTAGCCAGCGCGTCTATGTACCCGATATGGCTTTCGGGGTCTAAGAGCGCCTGATTATCGTGCTGACCGTGAATATTTATAAGGCTTTTGCCTATTTCCTTAAGCTCTGCCGCAGTCAAGGGTCGGTCGTTAAGCTTTATAAGCCCCTTGCCCGAAACGGAGAGCCGCCGCCTTATTACAATATTTCCGTCCTCATCGGGCGCAAAGCCGTGCTCCGCCAAAACTCCCGCGGTATAATCGTCAAAAC
>JAXJVI010000223.1:0-3640 GCA_036308615.1 Acutalibacteraceae bacterium
TTAGGCAGAGAATTAGAGCTTTTCACCACCGTCGATGTTATCGGTCAGGGTCTCCCCATAATGCTTCCTAAGGGCGCTAAAATGATTCAGATTTTACAGCGCTTTGTTGAGGACGAGGAGGCGCGCCGCGGCTGGCAGCTTACCAAAACCCCCTATATGGCAAAAAGAGAGCTTTACAAGCTTTCGGGGCATTGGGATCACTACCTTGACGGAATGTTTGTATTAGGCGACCCGAGCGACGAAACTAAGGACTGCTTTGCACTTCGTCCTATGACCTGCCCCTTCCAGTATCAGGCGTATTTAAACCGCGCCCGCTCCTACCGCGACCTGCCTCTGCGCTATAACGAGACCTCTACCCTCTTCCGCAATGAGGACAGCGGCGAAATGCACGGTCTAATAAGACTTCGCCAGTTCACCATTTCCGAGGGTCACTTAATGTGCACCCCCGAGCAGTTAGAGCAGGAATTCAGGGGCTCCTTGGAGCTTGCAATTTATATGCTCAAAACTCTGGGTCTTTACGGGGATGTTTCCTACCGCTTCTCGCAATGGGATCCCAATAACCGAGAGAAGTATATCGGTACACCCGAGCAATGGGACGAGGCACAAAGCGTTATGGCGAAAATCCTCGACCACTTAGAAATTCCCTACAAGGTAGGCATAGGCGAGGCGGCGTTCTACGGTCCTAAGCTTGACATTCAGATAAAGAATGTCTACGGCAAGGAGGACACCCTGATTACCATTCAGATCGACCAGCTCCTCGCCGAAAAGTTCGGTATGGAATATGTTGACCGCGACGGTCAGAAGAAGAACCCCTACATCATTCACCGCACCTCGCTTGGCTGTTACGAAAGAACCCTTGCCCTGCTTATCGAGAAATACGCAGGCGCATTCCCGCTGTGGCTGGCTCCCGTGCAGATTAAAATGCTCCCGATTGCCGACCGCCACCTTGACTACGCCTATGAGGTTAAAAAGCTTATGGAGGAAAAGGGACTCCGTGTGGAAATTGACGACCGCAACGAGAAAATCGGCTACAAGATTCGCGAAGCAAGGCTCCAGAAGGTGCCGTATATGCTCGTAATCGGCGATAACGAGGTCGAAAACCGCACCCTCTCTGTAAGGGAACGGGGTGAAAACGGCGACTTAGGCGCTATGAGCGTTGAAGAGTTTATCTCCCGCGCCGTGGAAGAGGATAGGAATAAGGTAAGGAAATAAAAAAACAAGCTCGGCAAAAGCTCGAAAATTAAGCTTATGCCGAGCTCGTTTGGTTTTAGGCGGATAAATCGGGGTTTGTAGAGATGAAATGATTAGCGCATAATGAGGCCCCCTTGCCTAAAGGGGGCTGTCGAGCGTAGCGAGACTGGGGGATATTTCGGCTTGCAGAAACCAAATTATATCCCTCCACCGCCGTTCGGAGGTCCCCCTCCCTTTAGGCAAGGGAGGCTATTACAGCTATCATTTTAGCTCTATAAATACCGATTTTTACAGTCCCTGTTTTTCAAGCTCTTATTTTAAAGGTTTTGGGGGCTAATCTGTAAACCAAAAGGCTTGCCGCGGCGCAGTAGGCAAGGCAAAACATAATAGTCGCCGCGCCGAATATCAGGGTAGGGAATCTCATCTGCAAAAAGATATAGCAGACCATATATGTTCCCCACATAGCGAGCTTATATGTTCCGCTTTTAATCTCGGTTCCTGCGTTATAGGGCTGTAGCAAATAGTAAAGGGTTAAATAATGCACCGAAAAGAAAATGCTGAGAGCGACAACCGAAACAAACAGCACCCCGTAGTTAAGTGGATTATCCGTTCCGCCCGATACATAAAGCAAAAGTGCCAGTCCTCCGCCGATTGCCGCGGCGGGAAGAAGATTTATCTTAACAATCTCCCTAAGACGGATTTGAAAGAGCCTTAAAATAAATTTCGGCCGTTTATAAAAGGAATAGGTTAAAAGACTCGAATCGCAGTTTACAAAAAGCGCCTGTGTAAAGCCGGTGCCGCGGTTTAAAATATACATCACAAATAGAGACAGGGGCAGAAAATTCATCAAAGCGCCGTTGACGGCGGACTTTGCTTCGGGGACATAAACAAAAAGCACAAGCACCGCCGCAATAATCACAAGGACGCCTATGGTAATACGCTTAGCAGAGCGCCAGAGTATTTTTTTATGCCGCTTAATAAAAAGCTCGTTTAAATATTCAAAGCCCTTTTTATTGCTTGTAATCCCGCTGTCCGCGCTTATGCTTTTGCGGCTTTGCTCCTTTAAAAGCTTGTTTCTGTCCCTCGGCTCGATGCTCATAAAATCAAAGTATTCATCGATTGTTTTGGGGTTTGTAATCCTATCCTCGTTTATCTCCAAAAAGAACTTAAGAAACTCTCTGCCCGTCATAAAATCGGGAACGGTGGGGGTTGACAGAACATAACCTATGTCCTCGGGCTCGGGTGTGCGGACGCCGTTTTCGGTTTCAAAACAGAACCCTCCCGCATCATATTTAATATCCCCGTTAAGGCAGTTGAAAAGGGTGGTTTTGCCCGCCCCGTTTCTGCCTAAAAGCCCGTAAATCTTCCCCTGCTCAAAGGTGAAATCAATATCACAAAGCACCCGCTTTTCGCCAAAGCTTTTTGATAAATGCTCAACGGTAAATTTCATTGGTTTGCTCCTATTCTAACCGTCATTCCGCGGTTTTTATCATTTCGTTGAACTCGTTTTCGTCTATGACCGTAACGCCCAATTTATTTGCCTTGTCAAGCTTACTGCCCGCGTCCTCCCCCGCCAAAACATAGGTGGTCTTTTTGGAAACGGAGGAGGAGGTTTTACCCCCGAAGCCCTCTATAATCGCTGAAGTCTCATTCCTTGAATAGGTCGGCAGAGTGCCCGTAAGCACAAAGGTCATTCCCGCAAAGCGGTTATCCTTAACCTCTTTAAGGGACTTCATATTTACGCCGCAACTTTTAAGCCGCTCTATCATAGCGCGGGTTTCGTTCAATGCAAAAAATTCGTAAGCGGATTTTGCCAGCACCGCTCCGAAGCCGTCTATCGCCTCGAAATCGGATTCTGCAGCGTTTAAAACCGCCTCCATACTTCCGAAATTTTCCGATATTAAAGCCGCCGCCTTATTTCCGATATGCCGAATACCGAAAGCGAAAATAAGCCTCGATAAATCGTTTTGCTTAGAATTTTCGATAGCTTTTTTAAGGTTTTGAACGCTCTTTTCACCTGTCCGTTCAAGCTTTGCGACCTCGTCATAATCAAGGCTGAAAAGGTCATCGATATTTTTAATAAGCCCCGCATTAAGGAGCTGTTCAAGCACCGCGGGGCCTAAGCCCTCAATGTCCATAGCGTCGCGGGAGGTGAAATGTATAAGATGTCGGAGCAGCTGTGCGGGGCAGTCCGCGTTGGTACAGCGGATTACCGCCTCACCCTCCTCCCGCCACACAGGCGAGCCACAGGAGGGGCAAATATTCGGCATTTCGTAAGCAGAAGCTCCCTCGGCGTGCTTTGCGACCGACAGCACCTCGGGGATAATATCTCCCGCCTTGCGGACTACTATCGTATCACCTATACAAATTCCTTTTGAAGTGATGAAATCCTCGTTGTGTAAGGTGGCGCGGCTGACTGTTGTCCCCGCAAGCTGTATCGGGTCAAAAA
>JAXJVI010000224.1:0-3365 GCA_036308615.1 Acutalibacteraceae bacterium
GTATCCCTCCACCGCCATTCGGCGGTCCCCCTCCCTTTAGGCAAGGGAGGCTATAACAGCTATCTTTTTAGCCCTACAAACCCCGATTTGTTTTTTACAGCCCCGTCCGGCTTTAGTAAATAATATACAAAATTCAAACAATCTGCGCCGTTATATATGTATATGGGGTAAAATATAAAAAATATTAAAAAATATGTTGCATATTTATTCAAAGTGTGATATAATTTATGCATAGAAATTAATAAATATGCAAATCGGAGGAATAAAAATGAATAAAAAGGATATTAAAAAGGTAGTTCTTGCATATTCAGGCGGTCTTGATACATCTATTATCATTCCGTGGCTTAAGGAGAACTACAATAATCCCGAAATTATCGCGGTTTCGGGCAATGTAGGTCAGGCAAGCGAGCTTGAGGGGCTTGAGGAAAAGGCGCTTAAGACGGGCGCTTCCAAGCTTTACATAGAGGACCTTACAAAGGAATTCCTTGAGGATTATGTCTTCCCCTGTGTTCAGGCGGGCGCTTTATATGAGGAATATATGCTGGGTACGGCCTTTGCCCGTCCTCCTATCGCTAAGCGTATAGCAGAAATCGCTATCGCCGAGGGCGCGGACGCTATCTGCCACGGCTGTACCGGCAAGGGCAACGATCAGGTGCGTTTTGAGCTTGCAATTAAGGCGTTCGCCCCCGATATGCCGATAATCGCCCCCTGGCGTGAGTGGGATATTAAGTCCCGCGAGGAGGAAATCGACTACGCCGAGGCGCATAATGTTCCGCTGAAGATTAACCGCGAGACCAACTATTCAAAGGATAAGAACATCTGGCATTTATCCCACGAGGGTCTTGACCTTGAGGATCCCAAAAACGAGCCCCAGTATAATAAGGAAGGCTTCCTTGAAATGGGCGTTTCTCCCGAAATGGCGCCCGACAAGCCGACCTATGTGACGGTTCATTTTGAAAAGGGCGTTCCGACGGCGGTTGACGGCAAGGAAATGGGAGCTGTTGAGCTTGTTTCTACCCTTAATAAGCTTGGCGGAGAGAACGGCATAGGTCTGCTTGACATCGTGGAAAACCGTCTTGTGGGTATGAAGTGCCGCGGCGTTTACGAGACTCCGGGAGGAGCTATCCTTTACAAGGCACACAGCGTGCTTGAAAGCATCTGCCTTGACAAGGAGACCGCCCACTACAAGTCACTTGTAGCCCAGAAGTTAGCCGAGCTTGTTTACAACGCCCAGTGGTTCACCCCCCTTACCGAGGCTATTCTCTCCTTTGTAAAGACTACCCAGAAGACCGTTACCGGTGATGTTACCCTAAAGCTTTACAAGGGCAATATGATTAACGCGGGCGTTTCTTCACCCTATTCCCTCTACGACCCCGAAATCGCAACCTTTGACGAGGACGAGGTTTACAATCAGGCTGATTCCGCGGGCTTTATCAACCTTTATGGTCTGCCCACCAAGGTTTACGCCAAGATGAAGGCTAAAAACGGGATTAAATAATACATTAAACTTAAGTATTTGCTGATAAAAACCTCCCTCTGACGAGGGAGGTGCCGAGGGACGAGGCGGAGGGAGAGAAAACGCTTCAATAAAGACTTTTTTGACTACCCCTCAGTCTCGCTTCGCTCGACAGCTCCCCTGACAAGGGGAGCCTTGTGGCATTATTACAACTAAGAAGAACGGAGTAAAATTAATGGATAAAATGTGGGCGGGCAGGTTTCAGAAAGCCCTCGACAAGGAGGCGGACGATTTTAACTCGTCTATTCACTTTGACTGCCGTATGTATAAGCAGGATATAACAGGCTCTATTGTTCATGCCGAAATGCTTTGTCGGCAGGGAATAATCACATCCAAAGAAAAGCTTCAGATAGTAAACGGTCTTTCTTCCATTCTTGAAGACCTCCAAAACGGTGTTCTTTCCTTTGATATGGACGCCGAGGATATACATATGTTTGTGGAATCCGAGCTTACAAAACGCATAGGCGATGCGGGCAAAAGACTGCACACCGCAAGAAGCCGTAACGACCAGGTTGCATTGGATATCCGTATGTATTTAATGGCTGAATGTGACGAAATCGGAGGACTTTTAAAGGAGCTTTTAAAGGCTATCCGCGACTTGGCAAGCGAGCACAAAAACGATATTATGCCGGGATATACTCATTTACAGCGCGCCCAGCCCATAACCTTTGCCCACCACATTTTAGCCTACGCTATGATGTTTACCCGCGACTTTAAGCGGTTAATTGACGCATCAAACAGAATGTACGAAAACTGCCCCATAGGCTCCTGTGCTTTGGCGGGCACTACCTATAATACCGATAGGGAGTGGGAGGCGGAGCACTTAGGCTTCAGCGGAATTTCTTTAAACAGCATTGACGGTGTTTCGGACAGAGACTTCTGTGTTGAACTGCTGTCTTGCTTTGCAATTATTATGATGCATTTATCCCGTTTTTCCGAGGAAATCATCCTTTGGTCAAGCTGGGAGTTTAAGTTTATCGAGCTTGACGACAGCTACACCACGGGATCGAGCATAATGCCCCAGAAGAAAAACCCCGATATGGCGGAGCTTGTCCGCGGTAAAACGGGGCGGGTTTACGGCGATTTGATGGGCTTGCTTACCACCCTTAAGGGGCTTCCCCTCGCCTACAACAAGGATATGCAGGAGGACAAGGAGGCAATCTTTGACGCGGTTGACACCGTCAAAAAATGCCTTAAGGTGTTCACCCCTATGCTTGCGACAATGCGGGTTTTACCCGACAATATGCGTAAAGCCGCGGGCAAGGGCTTTATTAACGCCACCGACCTTGCGGACTATCTTGTAAAAAAGGGTATGCCCTTTAGAACCGCCTATAAAAAGGTGGGGGAAATTGTCGCTTTTTGCATTGACAACGGGCTTATTTTAGAGACCGTACCTATGGAAAAGTACAAGGAATTTGACCCGCTGTTTGATAATGACTTATATAACGAAATTTCCCTTGACACCTGTGTGGAAAAGCGTATTTCGGCAGGCGGTACAGGGGCTAATTCGGTCGAAAAACAGCTTGAATATATAACGGAGTTTTTGACAAATGACTAAGATATTTATTGACGGAAGCGCCGGCACAACGGGACTTAGAATTTACGAAAGGCTTGAAAGCCGAAAGGATATTGAGCTTATCCGCCTTTCCGAGGAATTAAGAAAAGACACAAATGCGAGAAAAGCGGCGTTAAACCAAGCCGATATTGCCTTTCTCTGCCTGCCCGACTCGGCGGCGATAGAGGCGGTATCCCTTGTAGAAAATGATAATACCGTTATAATCGACACCTCCACCGCCCACCGCACTAATCCCGACTGGGCGTACGGCTTTCCCGAATTATCGGCTGAAAA
>JAXJVI010000225.1:0-1649 GCA_036308615.1 Acutalibacteraceae bacterium
TAACTACGCCGTCGGGACGGTCGTAAAAGCCAAAACTCCAACCGACGAGATCACCGTTTCGAGCTTTTTTCACGACCTCGCTATCGGTACCAACGGCTCGGGCATATAAGCCGATGTTATCCTCTCTTAAGGTGAGGTTGCCGTCGCCCGTGCCGCCCAAATCTCGATCTTCGCGGTGGTTCAAAAGTAATCGGACATTTTTATTCCGCTCAAGCGCGCGCCGAAAAGCGCCCGCCTTTATGCGCTCAATAAACTGTCCCATTCTCGACCAGAGGGTTTTACTGTCGCGCTCAACCGCGTTGACGTAACCCTCGATCGTCACAGTGTCGTTTCTCACACGAATTTTCACTTTTTCACCTCCTTCACCCTTCTGCGCTGTTACCGCTCTGCTCAAATGCGGTGTCGATTTCCTTATCTTCAATAACCTTCTCGATGCTTTCGTCTGTTAGGCTTGTTGCCGTGTCGGTGTTTGGCGTGTAGTATTTTTCTGTGTCTGCGTCGTAAAGAACAGCGCCAAGCCCGACATTCAAAACATTCAAGCCGGGGATTTCATTAAGATTTTCATTTCGCCGAATTTCGTTGATAAGCATAAAGCCGCCTTCTTTGGCAAGCTTGTACGCCTGATAGCGCTCAAGAATGTTTGCTTTAACGATTTCCTTTACATCAAATTCAAAAAAGCAATCACCCTTTTCTTTTTCAAGCAGGAGATCGCGGTTCAATGCCGCTTCAAATGCTTTTAAAATAGGGTAAATTGCTTCTTTAAATGTCACCCAGAAATCGTCAGGGTGAATATGAAAAATCTTGTCGATTTCGTTTTGGAGGGTCTTTTTGTTTTCGTCAAGCTGCATTTCAACCGAACTGTTGCTTGCTTCCTGAAATTCAAGCCCGTTGTTGAGAATAACGACGTTTTCTTCGTTGTTGTTGTAAAGGTTTCGCCACGCGATTTTTAGAGCGTCCATCGACTCTTTGTCGAGTTTGTTTTTTGATTTCAGAAAACCGCGCTTATTTCCGCCGTTTTTGACTAATCCTAATTGATAAATTAAGGTGTTATAAGCGGTTTCAAGCGCCTTTCCGACCTCAAGCGTTAATCCGATACCTTCGTCGCCGAACTTGCTGTTGCGCAAAAGCCTGATGAATTGCCACGGGTAGTACTGTTGCCCTTCGACAAGGATCACGAAATCCTTATAAATCGGCTTAAAGTTCCGCATAACGGCAATAAAGATGTTGTCGACGTAGTACAGACCGCGTACATCGTTTCGCGCACGGTCAATGTAACAGTAACCGCCGCGTCCCATTAGGTAATCTTCGACCATATTCTTTTTTAGCTCATAGCCGTTTAGCGTGTCCTGCGTGTCGCCGTTTAACATCTGCGTGCGCGGATCGTCGGTGATCTCTTCAATGTTTTTCCCGTTTCGCTTGTATAGCTTGACGGGCATTGACGCGATCATTCCGGCTATAAGGTCAACCGCTCCACTTACTGCGGGAACTGTCATTGCTTTTTCGCGGTCGATCTGTTCACCTTTCAGAAGCGCCCGGAGCAGCACATCATCGACATTACTCTCGGGTGATAACGGCTCTGCGCGCTCCTTTTTTCTTAACCTGTCAAAAAGTCCCATATTTTTCTACTCCTATACTGTTTGAACAACGAA
>JAXJVI010000226.1:0-5282 GCA_036308615.1 Acutalibacteraceae bacterium
AACCTTTCCGTCCTTATCCACTACCTTAACCGTGTCCTTTACGGGCACCGCACAGGTCACCGCCGAGTATTCCTTAAGCGCTTCGGCAACCGCGCGGATAACCGAATTATCAACAAGCGGACGCGCGCCGTCGTGAATAAGCACGGCTTCGGCATTTTTGCTGAGTCGTCCAAAGCCGTTTAAAATCGATTCCTGTCTGGTAGCTCCGCCGCAGACAATATCGGTAAGCTTATCTATACCGTACTTTTCCGCCATCATTTGCATAGCGAAAACATCCTCCGGCCGTACAATAAGAATAATAGAGGAAATAACATCCGAACGCTCGAAGGTCAAAAGCGTTCTCGCAAGGACGGGCACACCGTTTAACAGAGCGGTCTGCTTATTTATTCCCTCCATACGGCTGGAAGCACCCGCCGCCGCGATTATTACGGGTATACCTTTATTTTCAGCTTCACATACCGCGTATTCAAGCTTTAATTCAGTAAGCGCCATATTTTCTTTCCCCTGCCGTAAAATTTAATTAAAAAAGCCGCGTCCGTCCCGGGTGGGGACGAAACGCGGCAGACTCATAAAAATTATTCCTTGTCACCGTCGCCGCAATCATCGTCACAGCAATCATCGCAGTCGCAGTCAAAATCAAACTCCAGCTCTGTGCCGCAGTTCGGGCAGACCATACCCTCGTCCTCGAGCATATCGGCATCAAGGTAAATTGTGTCATGGCAAGCGGGGCACTCAATTTCGTAAACCTCGTCATCGCAGTCACAGCAATCATCGCAATCGCAGCAATCATCCTCGTCCTCGCCGTAGATTATATCCTCAACGGCAGAAAGGTCCTCGTCAACAGCGTCAATCTGCTCCATAAGCTCATCGCAGCCGTCCTCGATTTCGCAGATTTCATCGGTGATATCACCTAAAAGGTCGATAACCGCCGCGAGAATCTTACCCTCTTTTGTGGTCTCGTCAAGGTTTAAGCCCTCTGCAAGACCTTTAATATAAGCAATCTTTTCACAAATATCCATTGTAATCTTCTCCTTTAAGCGCGTTCCATATATTCGCCTGTGCGGGTATCAATTCTAATCATTTCGCCCTCATCGATGAAAAGCGGAACGCGGATTTCAGCACCCGTTTCAAGTGTAGCGGGCTTTGTAGCATTGGTTGCGGTGTCGCCCTTGAAACCGGGGTCGGTCTGGGTAACCTGAAGTTCTACGAATGTAGGGGGTTCAACACCGAAAACCTTGCCCTTGTAGGACAAAATCTTGCACACCATATTTTCCTTAACGAACTTGAAATTATCGCTTAATTCGTTGCCGTTAATCGGAACAAGCTCATAGGTTTCCTGATCCATAAAATAGTAAAGGTCGCCGTCCGAATAGGAATACTCCATATCCTTTCTCTCAACATAAGCGGTCGGGAATTTAGCAGTGGGGTTGTAGCTTTTTTCAACCACCGAGCCTGTTATAACATTCTTAACCTTTGTTCTTACAAAGGCTGCTCCCTTTCCGGGCTTTACATGCTGAAATTCAACAACCTGAAGAACATTTCCGTCCTCCTCAAAGGTTACTCCGTTTCTGAAATCGCCGGCACTAATCATATGTTTTTATTCCTCCAAATGGTTTTAATCTAATGAAATTATACGGCGTAAGCAAAGATTTGTCAAGTTTTTGTATACTTCTGAGGCAAGGTTTTTTATTTTTTTACATTTTTTGCGTAAAGAAATTCGGAATCGTACATCTTTGACCTTTGATTAAGAACGTCATAAAGAAAATCAAATCCGTATTCTTCGGCAAGCGTTTCGCTTTCGGAAAAAAGATCAACGCCGAGTCCGAGCCTGTCTCCCTCAATCTTTACGCCCATTGCCGCGAGAGCGGTCGGGAACATATCAAACTGGCTGAATACCCGTTCCTTCTCCTTTACGGGCTCCGCGGCAGAATTAATAAAGCAGTTGTAAATACGGCGCTCGTAATCGTCCGAAATATTACGGGACATATATTCCGCGTCCATACTGCAGTGGTCGCCCGTAATTACTATCGTGGTGTTTTCGTAAAAGTCCTGCTCGCTTAACCATTTTACAAATTCAGCCACCTGCTTGCTGGCGCAGGAGAAAACATTTTCATAATTTTCGCTGTATTCGTCCCCGCAAAGCTCGCATTTGTAACCGCCTACATGGTGCGTATCTACAGTAAGCATTGTGAAGGCAAAGGGCCGGTCGGACTTAGAAATTTCGGTCAGCTCCTGTTTTGCATACTCATATAAATACTTATCCTCCATACCCCACCAAACCCAGTAATCTTCAGGAATTATTCCGTCGGAAATTGCGGTGTAGTAATCGTAAACCGTATCCAAACCGTGCTGAGTAAAATAATTAGAACGCCCGCCAAAGGCAGCGTCCGAGCCCACCATAAGCGCCTGATAATACCCGTTATTATGCAGAATATCCGTAATCGAGGTGACGCCGGGCAAAAACTGTGAATATTCACCGTAGGAATTTCCGTCAATAGGAAGCTTAAGCGGTATTCCCGCGGTTTGGGCGGTCATTGCTCCGATGGTCCAGGTGGCACCCGTTATCTGCATACAGCCGCCCACCTCCGAGTTATCGGAAAAATTAATGTTATCCTTTGCCAAACCGTAAAGCTCAGGGATTACATTATAGTCCAGCGCTCCTCCGAGCTCCTTTGAAAGAAAGGGATTCTCCATCGATTCGAGGTATATATAAATCAAATTCCGTTTCTCTTCGGGGAATGTGAGCTTTACCTCGGAGGGCTTAACATATTCGGTTTCGATAAATTTACTGTTCGACAGTAATCCTTGAAGCCACGGCTTCAAGCCTACGAAAGAAGACGCCACGGTAATCAAAACCGCGCTTACTACAACCGAAACAATTACAGACACACGCTTTTTAAAGGGATAAAGCCTTAGCTTAAGCTTACTTCTAAAGGTGATAAAAATTGCGGAGCCCTTAATATCAAAAAGCAGGATAAACAGTATGATTGCGGAAAGCAGCAAAGCGGGGACAAGGGTGCTTTTAAGGTAATTTTGCACCAACTCTGCCGCCACTCCGCCCATATCCGAAAAAAGCGTAAACAGTATAGCGTCAAACCCTACATCCCCGTATTTATCCTTACACCATACCGCGGAATAATACGCAAGAAACGAAACGGTCACCAAAATAACGATAAAAATACTGCAAGCAATCTTTGCCGTTCTGCCGACAACCTTTTTGTTCTTCATTCCTTGGTCACCTTAACATTCTTTTTCAGAAGAACCGCAAAAAAGGCGAGCAATACTGCTGACGGAACGGCAATTATCATATAATTAAGAGCTGTTGACGGGGTCATATCCCACCCGGAAAGCAAAGACATATCCGCGGTTTTGAAAATATATTTCTTAATAACCGCGCAGATACAGTTGACCGCAATATTACCGACCGCATACAAATAAACCGTATTTTTGACCGAAAGGCGTGTTTTCATCAGGTGCTCATAAATGCAAACTGTAATAAGAGCGGGAAAGAAAAGCGCGGTAAATGCAAGCATATACATTCTCCTTGAAACAATTTTTCTCATTCATAATAGCAGTTGGAGCTTAAGACAGCCTAAAGAATGAAATCTTTTATATATTCATATATTCTATATTATTTGCATAAAAAAGTCAAAGAGAATTTTTGGGTTTTGTGTCGTTTTTTGTCTTATTCGTGCTTTTTGGGTCGTTTGGTAGGATTATCACGGTCGGTTTTTATTATTCCTTTATTAAATCCCTGCGCGATAGCGGGATACATATTCTCGGTGTCCGAGGTCGCTTGAATTTCATATGTGCCGTAGCGGTTGACCATTTCAAAGGCAGTTTCGGGCATTCCGCCGAAGGGCTCGGACGATATATCATCCACGGGAAGCCTCTTTTTTCCCTTTTTTTGAGACATTTTTACACCCCCTTTTTTACAGTATACCCGAAAAAATGCCCCTAAGCGTTTGACATAAATAATTATATGTGTTATACTTATATGAGCTATTTTAAGGATACATCGGAGGAATAATAATGCTGGATATTAAATTTATTTGCGAAAATCCCGAGCTTGTTAAGGAAAATATTAAGAAAAAATTTAAAGATAGCAAGCTTCCCCTTGTGGACGAGGTTATTTCACTTTACGGCGAGAAATGCGACGCCAACAACCGCGCCAACGAGCTTCGCGCCAACCGAAACCGAGTAAGCAAGCAGATAGGCGTGCTTATGGGTCAGGGCAAGCGCGAGGAAGCCGAGGAAATGAAAAGAATTGTAAACGAGCAGGCAGAGGAATTAAAGGCGCTTGAGGCCAAAGAGGACGAGCTTTCGCGTAAGGTGCTTGAAATTCAGATGAAGATACCGAACATCGTGGACGCAAGCGTTCCGGTCGGCAAGGACGACAGCGAGAATGTCGAGGTAAAGCAGTACGGCGAACAGACCCGCCCTGATTTTGAAATCCCCTACCACACCGACATTATGCAGTTATTCGACGGTATTGATAAGGAAGCCGCCGGCAGAGTTGCGGGCGAAGGCTTCTACTATCTTATGGGAGATATTGCTCGTCTTCACTCGGCGGTGCTTGCCTATGCCCGTGATTTTATGATTGACAAGGGCTTTACCTACTGCATACCGCCCTATATGATCAGGAGCAAGGTTGTAACCGGCGTTATGAGCTTTGAGGAAATGGACGCTATGATGTACAAGATTGAGGGTGAAGACCTCTATCTTATCGGTACCTCGGAGCACTCGATGATAGGCAAGTTCATAGACACCGTCACCCCCGAGGAAAAGCTGCCCCTCACCCTTACAAGCTATTCCCCCTGCTTCCGCAAGGAAAAGGGCGCCCACGGCATTGAGGAGCGCGGAATTTACAGAATCCACCAGTTTGAAAAGCAGGAAATGATAGTCATTTGCAAACCCGAGGAAAGTATGGAATGGTTCAATAAAATGTGGAGCTATTCGGTAGAGCTTTTCCGCAGTATGGATATTCCCGTCCGCACCCTTGAATGCTGCACGGGCGACCTTGCCGACCTAAAGGTTAAGTCCTATGATGTCGAGGCTTGGAGCCCCAAACAGCAGAAGTATTTTGAGGTTTGCTCCTGCTCTAATTTAGGCGACGCTCAGGCGAGAAGGCTCGGCATTAAGGTTAAGGGCGCAGACGGCAAAAAATATCTTGCCCACACACTAAACAACACGGTTGTAGCTCCCCCCAGAATGTTAATTGCATTCCTTGAAAACAACCTCCGCTTTGACGGCGAGCATTACAGCGTTGTAATTCCTAAAGC
>JAXJVI010000227.1:0-10109 GCA_036308615.1 Acutalibacteraceae bacterium
CGTATTTTGATACCAATCCTCGGATGATACATCGTTAAGATAAATATCATTAGTCAGCTCAAAATACTTTCCGTCGGTAGTGGTAGAGGTAGTAGTGCTTACAAGGTAGGCAAGCTGTTCGCCGGTGGAAATTTCGTATGCGGTTTCCGGAGAAGTTCCGTCTCCGCCGCCATACGGAAGCTCTCCGTTTTCTCCAACTGTTGCTACTTCCCCTTGCCATACAGAAGGTTCAGTCGTTGTTGTTTCGGCGAATACCGAGAATGTATTTAACATCAGGGTGGACGCCAAAACAGAGAGGGACAGAAGAACTGCCAAAGCCTGTTTTGAAATGCTTTTAATTTTCATACCAATCACCTTTCTACTCTTGATTTTTTTGCCGAAAATCTTTCTGCCGCGCAAGGCAATAGGGGCGCAAACGCCCGCCCCCGTTAACAGGAGCGTGGCATTTGATAAAACAATAAATTTTAGTGATAATGCACAATGAAAAACCGTCCCTCACGGGATTTGACCGCCGAAAAAAGAAATTTCATTACGAAATCACGCCCCGTAAGGCTATTGATTTGTGATTTTTCATAATGTACACTACACATTCTCGCATAGAAATTATACATTTTTTATAGTCCTTTTACAAGAATAAATAAGTCGCAAAAGTGGAACAAAAACGCTATTTTTTGTCATTTTGCATAAAATCAACCCCTCGGTTTTATTTCTTTGTGAGGATATTTTGTTGGCCTATGCAGGGAAGCGTAAAAAATTGAGAGGAAAATTCATAATTCGTAATTCGTAATTCGGAATTAAAAAATGCAATATGGTTTGTAGAATTAATTCTTTAGCAACCGCTCTTGCCTCCCTTGTGTAAAGGGAGGGGGACCGCCGAACGGCGGTGGAGGGATTGTTGTTGAATCAAAAATCAACAATAAAAATAGGGTTTTCAAAACAATCCCCCAGTCTCGCTACGCTCGACAGCTCTCAACTGCCGTTTCGGTCGGTGCTATTGGACTTTGTCCAATGGTTGCCACCGGCAACCCGCACCCTTTACACAAGGGGGCCTCAGACTGTAGACACTATGCCCGCCCCTACGGGGGTTAATTAGCATTTCGTAGGGAACGACCTATGTGTCGTTCCGTTGATTCGGAATTCGGAATTATCGGGAGGGCACAGAGGCCCTCCCCTACAGGGGTTAATTTGATTTGTGTGGGGTTTTCAAACGGGATGATGTGGGCATCATCCCCTACACATATTTAATTAACCTATGTAGGGTACCGTAAAAAATTGAGAGGAAAATTCATAATTCGGAATTATCGGGAGGGCACACAGGCCCTCCCCTACGGGCGCACAGACAACCCCCGATTTGGTTTTTGCGGTCCCGACTTTTTCATACATTAATACGGATAGTAAAAAAATACTAAATTTCAAGGATTAAAGACGCTTTTTTGCTTGAAAATTCCAATATAATAGGGTATAATGCGCTTATAGTGCGGTATTTTTGGGGGCGACCTATTTTTCGGAGCGGTGAAAGAACCTCCGCGCTTCATATATAATATAACTGTCGGAGAAGAAAACCTATGATTAAGTTTGACAAAGAGAACGAAATTTTTTATCTTAACACCAAAAGCACAACCTATGCAATGGGGGTTTGGAATAACGAAAAGCTGCTCCACCGCTACTGGGGAAAAAGGCTTGTAAATCCGCTTGGTAAAACCGATTTGGGAGATTATAAGAGAAGAGGCTTTGAAGCGGTGGATTTACAGGGCGGCAATTCCGATATTGTTCCCTTTGAGTACTCGGTATTCGGCAACGCGGATATGCGTATTCCCTCCGCCGAGTTTAGGTTTGCGGACGGAAGCCGTGTATCTAACCTTACATATAAGGGTTATGAGATAGCGGACGGCAAACCCGCCTTAGAGGGACTACCCGCCACCTACTGCGAGGAGGGGGACAGGGTCGAAACCCTTACAATACACCTTGAGGATGTCTACCAAAATGTTGATGTTTTCCTTTCCTATTCGGTGTTTGAGGAGTTTGACGCGATTACCCGCAGTGCAAAGATTGTAAACAGGGGAGAAAAGCTTTTGCTTGACTCGGCAATGAGCGCGACTGTGGATTTTTACGGCAGTCCCGAGCGGGAGATTCTCCACCTTGACGGCGCCTGGATGCGTGAGCGCTCGGTTGTGAGACAGCCGATCGTGGCGGGCAATCAGGGTATAAACAGCCGTTACGGCTGCAGTAATATGTTTCACAATCCCTTTATCGCCCTGTGCGATAAAAACGCCGATGAAAATCACGGCAATGTCTACGGCTTTAACCTGGTTTACAGCGGTAACTTTACCGCGGGAGCGGAGTCTAACCCCTTTAACGGCGTGCGCGCCTATATAGGTATTAATCCTACCAATTTCCAGTTTGTTTTAGAGAAGGGCGAGAGCTTTCAGACCCCCGAGGCGGTGCTGGTTTATTCCGCAAAGGGCTTGGGCGAGATGTCGAGAATTTACCATAAGCTTTACCGTACCCGCCTTTGCAGGGGTAAGTACAGGGACAGCGAGCGTTTTGTCCTTATAAATAACTGGGAGGCGACTTATTTTGATTTTAATGAGGACAAGATAGTAGCAATAGCCGAAAAAGCCGCAAAAATCGGAATAGATACAATGGTGCTGGACGACGGCTGGTTCAGCTCCCGTATTAACGATAAAAACGGTCTTGGTGACTGGTACGAAAACCGTGACCGACTGCCCAACGGTTTAGAGGGGCTTGCCAAACGGATAAACGCCCTCGGTATGAGGTTCGGGCTGTGGTTTGAGCCGGAAATGGTAAACCCCGGCACCGAGCTTTACAAAAACCACCCCGACTGGATTTTACATACCAAGGGAAGAAAACCGTCACAGGCAAGAAATCAGTTGACCCTTGACTTTTCGCGTGATGATGTATGCGATTATATCATAGATACCCTAAGCGGTATTTTAAGCCGTGCAAACATAGAGTACATAAAGTGGGATATGAACCGCTGTATGTCGGAGCCGGGCTCTGCCTTTTGGGACAGCGACCGTCAGGGCGAGGTAATGCACCGCTATATTTTAGGGCTTTACCGCGTGCTTGAAGCATTGACACAGCGTTTCCCGAATGTGCTTTTTGAAAGCTGTTCCAGCGGCGGTTCGAGGTTTGACGCGGGTATGCTTTACTATATGCCCCAGACCTGGACCAGCGATGACAGCGACGCGGTGGAGCGCCTTAAAATTCAGTACGGCACAAGCATTGTTTACCCCTTTAGCTCAATGGGCGCCCATGTTTCGGCGGTGCCTAACCATCAGGTGGGCAGGATTACGAGCTTTGATATGCGGTGCAATGTTGCTATGGCGGGGCAGTTCGGCTTTGAGCTTGACCTTAACAAATGCTCGGAAGACGAGCTTAAAACCGCCGAAAGGGCGATAAAAGCCTACCGCGAATTGGGCGAGGTCTTCCACAAGGGGGACTGCTACCGCTTAAAATCCCCCTTTGAGAGCGATGTTTGCGCTATAGAGTTTGTCTCGGAGGACAAGAACACCGTAATTTTAACGGTAAACTGCAACCGTGCAACGCCTAACGCCCCTGACGAGTATATTCTGCTTGAGGGTCTGGACGAAAACGCGGTTTACGCCCTTGAGGGAACGGATAAGCGCTTGGGTGGCGATTACCTTATGAACATAGGCTGGCATTTTGTAAACAACCGAGAAAATCAGTCGGTAAACGCGGTATTCAAGCGCGTTAAGTAACGCTTTCCGATATAAGGAGCGAATTGTTTATGACGCACAATAAAATGTTCGGAAACGCAATATGGGTCTCACCCGATAAGGCGTGCGCAAATCCGTATGTGAGAAAATCATTTAATATCGGCGAATTTAAAAGCGCGGTAATTACGGTCAGCGCGATTGGTTGAGCGGAGCGACGGGCGATTCCTGCCACTTTTCCAAAAAAGGCGCAAATTACACAGCAGAGTATATTTTTTCAAATTTATAAGTAATATTAGGAGATTTTAAAATTATGCGTTTTCTTTTTCCCGATTTTAAGAAAAAGGCATTGACCTTTAGCTATGACGACAATACCGAGCAGGACAGGCGGCTTACCTGTATTTTGCGATTTCACCGACTTGCCGGCACCTTTAATATCAATACGGGTTCCTTCGGCGAAAAGCGCTGGATTGAGCATTGCGGATTTTACTGCGAGTACAACCGTATTGAGGAAAAAGAGGTTAAAGCCTTATATAACGGGTTTGAAATAGCTTCACATACCGTAGACCATGCAATTTTGCCGGAGATTGACAGATACACCTTTGATTATCAGGTGACGGCGGACTGCAAGAAAATCGGAAGGCTTTGCGGCACCGACGCCGTGGGGCTTGCCTATCCCTGCGGCTGCTATAATGATAAGACCGCCGAACACTTAAAAGAGTTAGGCGTTCGTTATGCCCGAACGATTAATGATACCCACAGCTTTGCTTTGCCTGAGGATTTTCTTAAGTGGCACCCGACCTGTCACGACCATGATCCGCGAATTGGGGAGCTTGCCGACTTATTTTTGAACGGCAACGGCGATGAACTAAAGCTTTTCTACATTTGGGGTCACGCCTTTGAATTTGATAAAAACGATTCCGACCGTTGGGCGGATATGGATAGGCTTTGTAAAAAACTTTCGGGAAAAGAAGATGTGTGGTACGCGACAAACCGTGAAATCTGCGATTATGTTACGGCGGCAAGAAGCGTTAAGGATTTTTCCGGAATTAATAATACCGGATTTGATTTGTTTATTGAAAAAGACGGCGAAAATACTGTGTGGAAAAACGGCGCCGAAATCATATAAATATTATAATTTTTAAACAGTTTAAAACGCTCCTTTGAGCGTAAAATATTAGGAAAGATAGGGTGAAAAAATGATTGAAAAATTCAGAGGGCCCGAAAACATTATGCACCGTTATGAGAAAAATCCTATAATTACATTAGAGGATTTTCCCGTTCCCGCCCGTGCGGTATTTAACTGCGGTCAGACTATGTATGAGGGACAGACAATATTGCTTATTGCGGCAATATATCAGGACAGAAAGCCTAACGGAAGTATTACCGGCATTCATGTGGCGCGAAGCGATGACGGCATTCATTTTGAAATAGAAAAAGAGCCCCTTTGCGACAAGCGGGATTGGGTTGACGAAAGCTTCGGCAACTTCGATTGCTGGGTTATTGACCCCAGAGTTACGAAGATTGACGATACATATTATATCGTCCGTCCCGCACAGGTTCACTGTATGCCTGCTGACGCTCCCGCAGGTCCCGCGGCTGTGCTTGAAAAGACAAAGGATTTCAAGACGGTTGAGTTTGTAGAATGTATTGCGTTACCCTCTAACCGCGTTCCCTGCCTTTTCCCCGAGAAAATAAACGGTCAGTATGTACGCCTTGACAGACCTTACAATATTGTATCCCTCGAGAATAAAGGCGGTCATAGTTTGGACGATAAGACGGTCGGCGGAATTTGGATTTCATATTCACCCGATATGATTTATTGGGGCAAGCACCGTCCTCTGCTTTATCCACCCCTTTCCTTTGCGAATTATAAGGTAGGTCCTACCCCTCCGATAAAAACAAAGGACGGCTGGCTTGAAATAATCCACGGCGTTTACAAGGAAAACCGTGAATTCTGTTATTCAATCGGCGCAATGCTGCTTGATTTAGAAGACCCGTCAAAAATAATCGGTATCGCCGAGGATTGCATTTTAACACCCAATGAGCCCTATGAAATTAAGGGCAGGGTTGACAATGTTGTATTCCCCTGCGGCGCGATAGCCGATGAGGAAACCGACACCATACGCATTTATTACGGCGGTGCCGATACCTGCATAGGTCTTGCGACCGGCTCCCTTTCCGAGCTTATTGACGCCTGCAAAAAGGGCTTCACCTATTCCAAGAAAAAATAAATACCCGAAAGGACTGACCCTGATGAAAACTAAAAAAATCGTAAACATGGTAAACTTTATCCGCGGCGAGGATTGGCGCTTCACCCACGATATGCTGTATCAAACCTTTATCAATACGCTGGAGCTGAGCAAAAAATATCCTATGCCCTACACCTTTTTAATGCTGTACGACGCAATGGTTAAGCCCGAATATTCCGACGCGCTTTTAGCCAACGACGACCCGAATATGGAGGTAGGCCTTTGGCTTGAGCTTTCTAAAGAGGTTGTTGAACGGGCGGGACTTAAGTGGAACGAGGAGCATAATTGGACCTGGCATGTAAACCCGGGTATGCTTCTCGGCTATACTATCCCCGAGCGGGAAAGGATTATTGACGAGCTTATGGAACGCTTCAAGTCAATATTCGGCTATTATCCCGCGTCGGTGGGCTCTTGGGTAATCGATACATATTCTATTTGCTATTTGAAGGAGAAATACGGCATAAAGTCGGTTTGCTTCTGCAGGGAGCAGTACGGCACCGACGGCTACACCCTTTGGGGCGGATATTACAATCAGGGCTATTACCCCAGCAAAAACAATATGTTTATGCCCGCCCAGACAAAGTCGGAGCAGATAGGCGTGCCCGCCTTCAGAATGTTGGGCCCCGACCCGATTTACGAGTACGATTTACAGTTGTACGGAAACTATAATACCGTCCCGACCTTAGAGCCCGCGTGGCGACTCGGACAGGACGAAAAGTGGGTTGACTGGTATTTCGATTCCCACTACGGCGCGGAGGGAATGGCTTTCTCCTATACACAGACGGGTCAGGAAAATTCCTTTGGCTGGGATAGCTTCGGCGAGGCCCTCAAAATGCAGATGGATAAGGTATACGAGGGTATGAAGGAAGGCAAATGGGAGGTAATGACCCTAAAGGATACCGGTATTTGGTTTACCGAGCAGTACGAGACCACCCCCGCCACCTCTATTACCGCCCTTACCGATTGGCAGGAGGAAAACCAAAGACAGACCGTGTGGTACAACTGCAAGAATTACCGCTTTGACCTGCATAATGAAAACGGAAAAATCTGCGTAAGAGATATAAATATTTTCGACGAAAACTACCGCGACAGGTATTATGAAGCTCCCGCCCCGGGTGACGACGCGATGTTCGACGCCCTGCCGATTATTGACGGCTACCTCTGGCGGGGGGACGGCGAGCTTTCGGGACTCTATTTTGTTAAAAAGGGCACCGATGAAAAGGTTGAGGGCAAGCTTTTATCTTCCGAATCTGTGAATGATACCACCCTTAAAATCACCTTCGAGCTTGACGGTCAAAAGGCGGTCTGCCTGTGCGATGAGGAAAAGGTACGCTTTGAACTACCGAACGCCTCCTACGATATGCTCTTTAAGTATAAGGAGCTTCGCAATACAAGTATTGAAGAAATCGGCGAAAATTCAGTCAAATATGCACATGAAAATATGTCCTACGCATTAAACCTTACCTGTAAGGTATCGGGTGAGGAAAACGGCTACAGAATTTCGCCCGAGGGTAATAGCTTTGAACTAAGCTTTGTCCGCTTCGGCAAAAAGGCTTAATTAAGAAAGGAATGATTGTTTATGGATTTTCCCGTTAATTTTATCGCCGCGGGTTACGATTATACGGATTTAGAGCATTTTGTACCCGCCCCGATTTTCAGAAAAAAATTCACGGCAAATAAAACCGCCAAGGCGGAAATTGTTATTGGCGCGGCGGGCTTTTATAAGCTTTTTCTTAACGGCAGGGATATAACAAAGGGCGAGCTTGCGCCTTATATCAGCAATCCCGACCATATCGTTTATTATGACAGCTACGATGTAACCGAGCTTGTGGCAGAGGGTGAAAATGTCGTTGCGGTACTGCTGGGAAACGGCTTTCAGAACAATCCGGGCGGTTATGTTTGGGGCTTCGATAAGGCTCCCTGGAGAGGGGCACCAAAATTCGCAATGAAGCTTGCCATTACTGCGGAGGACGAATCCGTAACCGAAATAGACAGTGACGAGAGCTTCAAATTTTGCGAATCCCCCATACTTTTTGACGATTTCCGCTGCGGCGAGTATTATGACGCAAGACTTGAAAACCCCGATTTCCATTCTGCCGATTTTGACGATACCGAGCTTAAAAACGCAATAAAGGTAAAGGCTCCCCGGGGCGAGCAAAGGCTCTGCAATGCAGACCCCGTCCGCGTTTACGGCGAGATAAAGCCCCAATCGGTCACCCGCCACCTGAACGGCTGGCTTTACGATTTCGGGGAGAATAATTCGGGCGTTTGCAGGCTTTCGGTTGACGGCAAAGCGGGGCAGAAAATCACCCTTTATTACGGCGAATGGCTAAAGGACGGCGTTTTTACCCGCGAAAATATTGTCTTCTCGCATATGGGCGCGGAGCGAAACGAGTTTATCCAAAAAAGCGAATACACCTGTAAGGACGGTAAGCAGACCCACACACCGAGCTTTGTTTACAACGGCTTTCAGTATGTTTATGTTGAGGGAATAACCGAGGAACAGGCGACCGCCGATTTGCTCACCTACCTTAAAATGAGCTCGCTCGATAAGCCTGCGGGCGAGTTTACCTGCTCGGACGAGGTTGTAAATAAAATCGAGGAGGCAACCGTCCGCTCGGATATTTCAAACTTTAACTATTTCCCCACCGACTGCCCGCAGAGAGAGAAGAACGGCTGGACGGGGGACGCCTCCGACTCGGCAGAACAGCTGATAATAAATTTCCACCCCGAAAAATGCTTTAAGGAATGGCTGCATAATATTTATAAGGCTATGAAGGAGGACGGCAAGCTCCCCGGCACCGTTCCCACCGTAACCTTCGGCTATAAGGACAACAACGGCCCCGCGTGGGACAATGTAATTGTAAACCTTCCGTACTATACATATATATATAGGGGAGATAAGGAGATTTTAGAGGAGCTGTCGGCTCCGCTTATGCGTTATCTCAATTATCTGTACGAACAGCGCACCGAAGAGGGCTTCGTTACATTCGGTCTCGGCGACTGGGCGCCTCCGGGACGCGCGGTATGGAACTTCCCCACCCCCCACGCGGTAACGGGCACAATTCTTTCCTACGATATCGCACAAAAAGCGGCATTTTTTTATGATGTTCTCGGCAAAGAGCCGCAAAAGCAGTTTGCCCTTTCTCTGGCGGAGGACTTTAAGACCGCCTTTAGGGATAATCTTTTCGATAAGGAAACAGGCGTTGTTTCGGGCGAGACCCAAACAGGTCAGGCTATGGCGATATTCTACGGAATGTTAACCGAGGAAGAGGAGAAAAAAGCCTTCGATGTATTGCTTAAATACATAGACGATGCGGACGGTCATTTTACCACAGGCGTTTTAGGCGGCAAGGCGATTTTCCGCGTGCTGGCGGAAAAGGGCAAGGTCGATTTGGCGTACGATATGATTACCCGACCCGATTTCCCGTCCTACGGCAACTGGATTAAGCGGGGCGCCACCACCCTTTGGGAGGAGTTCCAGCCCGAGGGCGGCACGGTTTCCTCCCTTAACCATCACTTCTGGGGCGATGTTTCGGCGTGGTTCTACACCTACCTTGCGGGAATTAAAATTAACCCCACACGGCGTGATGCAACCAATGTTGATGTTAAGCCGATGTTCCCCGAAAAGCTTGACAGCGTAAACGCTTATCAGGATACACCGAACGGCAGAATCGCGGTTTCTTGGAACCGCACGGGCAAGAACGCCGTCACATTAAAGGTTGAAGCGGCAGAAAAGCTCCACGGAAAAATCGCCGCCACCGACGGTTATAAATTTGCCGACGGCTTGTTAGAAAAGCCCCTTTCAAGCGGGGAATATAATTTAATTAAAGCCTAACCGAATCCCACCACCGCTAACAAGGCCCCCTTGCCACATCCAAAGGCCCCCTTGCCACATCCAAAGGCCCCCTTGCCTAAAGGGTGCGGGTGTCCGGTGGACACCGTTGCGAAGCAACAGCACCGACCGAGGCGGCAGCCGAGACGCTGTCACGGCGTAGCCGTGACTGGGGGATATAATCTAGCATCTAACATCTAAAAAGGAGAAAAAATAATGTCAAAAGTAAACGAATTTATAGAAAAATATTTCTGCGATACTGTAAAACACAAAACCGAGGACGAAGGCCGCCTTATAGGTCTGCCTTATCCCTACACCACCCCC
>JAXJVI010000228.1:0-3652 GCA_036308615.1 Acutalibacteraceae bacterium
AATCTAAGCGCAGTATTTCACTTGCAAGCGGGGAGGCGGCGTATCCGCTGATTAGTATTATAGCCGATAAATGCAAGGAGAAAAATCCGAGCTTAAACCCTCGGGTCTTTGCAATCAAAAATAACTTTTTCGGCGGAAAAATCAATGTTTCGGGGCTTGTTACCGCAACCGATATTGAGGAGCAGTTAAAAGGCGAGGATTTGGGCGAGGAACTGCTTATCCCCTCTGTTATGCTTAGAGCCGAGGGGGATATGTTTCTTGACAGCGTAACGGTTGACGAGCTTTCAGAGCGTTTGGGCATTAAAATAACACCCGTTAATAATGACGGTTATGAGCTTGTTGACGCTATTCTGGGTATAAAATAATAAAGGGGGCGCGCCTTATGGCAAAACCTGTTGTTGCGGTTGTCGGCAGACCGAATGTCGGCAAATCGACTCTTTTTAATAAAATAATCGGCAAGAGACTTTCTATTGTGGACGATACACCGGGCGTTACGCGCGACCGTATTTACGGCGACGGCGAGTGGCTCGGCAAAAGGTTTATGCTGGTTGATACAGGCGGTATTGAGCCTGATAACGGCGATGTAATACTATCGGGTATGCGGGCGCAGGCTCAGCTTGCGATTGATACCGCCTCGGTTATAATCTTTGTTACCGATATTAAGTCGGGGGTTACGGCTTCCGATATGGAGGTTGCTGCACTCCTGCAAAAGAGCGGCAAGCCGGTGGTGCTGTGCGTCAACAAGTGTGACGGCATAGGCGATTTGCCACCCGAGTTTTACGAGTTTTACAATTTAGGTATCGGCGAGCCTATCGCGGTTTCCTCGGTTCATGGCCACGGCACGGGCGACCTTTTAGACGAGGTTATTAAAAATATCCCCGAATCGGAGTTTGAGGACGGGGACGAGGATATTATTAATGTAGCGGTTATAGGCAAGCCAAACGCGGGAAAATCCTCCCTTATAAATCAAATTGCGGGTGAGGAGCGTTCTATCGTCTCGGACATTGCGGGCACTACCCGTGACGCTATCGATACCCGCGTAGAGCGGGACGGCGTTAAGTATAATTTTATTGATACCGCAGGTCTTCGCCGCAAAAGCCGCGTCGAGGATAAAATTGAAAAATACAGCGTTTTACGCGCTAAAATGGCGGTTGAACGCGCCGATGTCTGCGTTATAATGATAGACGGCAAGGAGGGCTTTACAGAGCAGGACTCAAAGGTTGCGGGACTGGCTGTTGAGCAGGGCAAGGCATGTATTATCGCCGTTAACAAATGGGACGCGGTGAATAAGGACGGCAAAACTATGGACAGCACAAGAAAAAGCCTTATGAAGGACTTTTCCTTTATGCCCTATGCGCCGATAATCTTTATTTCCGCAAAAACAGGGCAGAGGATAGACCGCCTTTTCGAGCTTATCAAATATGTAAACGAGCAGAACACAATGCGTATATCCACGGGTATGCTTAACGATATTTTAGCCGACGCGACCGCCCGTGTTCAGCCCCCGACAGATAAGGGTAAAAGGCTTAAGATTTACTATATGACCCAAGCCTCTACCAAACCGCCGACCTTTGTTTGCTTCTGCAACAAGGCGGAGCTGTTCCATTTTTCCTACCAGCGTTATCTTGAAAATCAAATTCGCTCAACCTTCGGGCTGGAGGGTACGCCCGTCCGTTTCGTAATCCGTGAAAGGGGAGACAAGTAATGAATTATATAGGTGTTTTGGCGGCGGTGGTTATCGCCTATCTTCTGGGAAGTATAAATTTTGCGGTGATTTTCGCAAACGCTTTTCTAAAAAAGGATGTAAGAGAGCTTGGGAGCGGAAACGCCGGCACAACCAATGTTATGCGTACCGCAGGCTTTTTGCCGGGAGCCCTTACCTTTATTTGCGACGCATTAAAGGGCTTTGCCGCCTGCTTTATCGGTAAGGCGATTTTTATGTATATATTCCCAGATACTATTCCCTGGATATATGTGGCGTATATGTGCGGAGTTGCCTGTATGTTGGGCCATGTTTTCCCGATTTTCTTTGGCTTTAAGGGCGGCAAGGGGGTTGCCACAAGCGTGGGCATTTTCGCTGTCTGCTGTCCCATAGCCATTATTTTAGGACTTACCGTATTTGCGATTATGACCCTTATTACAAAGATAGTTTCTTTAAGCTCCCTTATCGCAACGGTTACGGTTATTTCACTTTCCATAGTATTTTATAATTCCGAAGCTGATATTGTACTGCCCGCGGTTTTAAGCATTGCGATGGGTGTAATAGTCTTTTTAAAGCACAAGGAGAACATAAAGCGTTTAGTAAAGGGCGAAGAAAAGAAAATTAAGGTAAGCAAAGCCGATAAATCCTAATCCGCCTAAAACGGCATAATTTCGGCGCTTTTCGGCTTGTCGTCACCCGCAGGCGTTAGCCTTGCGGCTTCCTTCGCACCAAAAATCACTCAAAATTCTGCTCATTTTAGGACGTAGAATTTTAAAGAGGCTTAATTTTGTATGTGCGAGGCATAAAACGCAGTTAATCTTCAAGGATTAACGAGTATTTTAACAATGCAAAGGCGAAAATCCGCCCTTTAAAATCGGGTTGGGATTTGTCGGCTTTGCTTATGGAGGAATAAATAATGGCTAAGATTACGGTTTTGGGAGCCGGAGGCTGGGGAATGGCGTTGGCGATTTCCGCCTATGGCTCGGGTAACGAGGTTAATATCTGGTCGCCTTTCCCCGAGGAGGTAGCCGCGCTTCAAAAAAACCACGGCAATGAGCGGCTGTTAAGCGGAATAAAACTGCCTGAGGAAATAGGTGTTACTACCGATTTATCGGTTGTAAAGGGCTCGGCTGTTACAATTATCGCAACGCCCTCTGTGGCTGTAAGGCAGACGGCTGAAAGACTTTCCGATATGGAGGATTTCGGAATAGTCGTTAATGTGGCAAAGGGCTTTGAAAAGGACTCTCTGATAAGGCTTTCAGAGGTCATATCCGAGGAATTGCCAAATGTTAAGGTAGCGGTGCTTTCGGGGCCCTCCCACGCCGAAGAGGTTGCCCGCGGAATACCCACCTCGGTGGTTGTAGCCTCTAAATCTGCTATTACCGCACAGATTGTTCAAAGTATATTATCGGGCGATAATTTAAGAATTTATACCTCTGATGACCTTGTAGGCGTTGAGCTTGGCGGAGCGCTTAAAAATGTTATCGCAATAGCCGCGGGCTTCTGCGATGGGTTAGGACTCGGCGACAATACCAAAGCCGCCCTTATTACAAGAGGTCTTGCGGAAATGGCGCGCTTAGGCGTTTGTATGGGCGCCAAGGAATACACCTTTTCGGGGCTTGCGGGAATAGGCGACCTTGTGGTGACCTGTACCTCAAAGCATAGCCGCAACCACCGTTTCGGTGAAAAGGTGGGCTCGGGAACGCCTATAAAACAGGCGCTTGATGAGGTGGGAACGGTAGAGGGCTACTATGCCGCCGACCTTGCCTACAAGCTTTCTAAAAAGTATAAAATCGAAATGCCTATAACCGAAGAATGCTACGCCATACTGTATCAAAATAAGGATGTAAAGGATGTGCTTACAGACCTTATGAGCCGCCCTAAGCGCAGCGAGCATTAAGAGTATATGTAAAGGGAACTAAAAACAAATCGGGGTTTGTAGAGCTAAAA
>JAXJVI010000229.1:0-2058 GCA_036308615.1 Acutalibacteraceae bacterium
GCCCAACCTCTACGGCGACACCACGTGGGTGCCGGTCTCGACGACAGTCGAAGCCATTCGCCGCTATGGCAGCAAAAAAATGCTCTTCGGCACCGACAACCCCATCGACGGACCCGACACCCTGCTGCACAACAAGACCGGCGAACGCTCGCTCTATCAGCAGTATTTCCATGAGCTGAGGGAGCGGGGCTGTGAAAAAACACCCCCAAAAAACAGACAGGCACATAACCGAAAGCATAGACGGTTATGTGCCTGTTGTGGTATAATAATTTTGTGAAAAACAATACCGAAATCAATTATACACCAAAGCAAGGAAGATTTCCAGTATTTATTTCAGATTTGTTAGAAATATCTGATCCGGTAATAGCGTTTGACCGTGTAATGGAGGCGATTGGAGTTCAGAAGTATCTCAAGGGCAAGGTAAAAAGTACCGGTCGGTTGGGATATAATCCGGTCAATCTGCTTAAAACAGTCTTGTTTGCTTTCAGGGATAAAGGATATGCATCCTTAAGAACAATCGACGACGAGTGCCGCGTCAACATCCGGTATATGTACCTGATGGATTACGAAACGCCGTCTTACCACACGTTCGGCAACTTTATCAACGAATATCTTGAAAACAGCATCGAAGAAATATTCAAGGATATCAACGAGTATCTTTTCAAGCAGGATCACGTTGACCTGAATCATCTTTACATCGACGGCTCAAAATTTGAAGCAAACGCCAATAAGTACACTTTTGTATGGAAAAAGGCAACGGAAAAATACAGATATGCCCTGTTCGCCAAAATAACCGAGCTGTTTGAAAAGATGAATCAGGAACTGTCATACGAGGGCGTCACCATACAAATCAATACGGAATATGTTCCGGCGTATTTAGATGAGGTGCTGTCGAACTACCGCATTCTCCGGAAGATTGATGAAAGCACGTTTGTCCACGGCAAAGGTCACAGAAAAACCGCTGAACAGAGAAATGTTGAAAAACTCATCGAATATCGCGACAAGCTCAGCGAGTATGTAGAAAAGCTCGAGACCTGCGGAGAGGACAGGAACAGCTATTCCAAGACAGACCCATCGGCGACATTTATGCGGATGAAGCGCGATTACATGGGCAACGACCAACTTCTGCCGGCGTATAATGTGCAGGTCGGCGTTGCAGACGAATATATTGCTGTAGTGGATGTCAACCGTTACCGCAGCGATATGGACTGTTTCGTACCACTGATGGAAAAGTTCAAAGGCATTTACGGCTTTTATCCGAAATATCCCGTAGCCGACGCGGGCTACGGCTCCTACAACAATTACATTTTCTGTCAGGAAAACGGCATGGAAAAGTACATGAAATTTACCATGTACCAAAAGGAAGTCAAGGACGAAACGTACCGCGACAACCCGTTTCGCGCGGTCAATTTCAAAATTGATGACAAAGGAAATCTGCGCTGTCCGAACAATAAGAAAATGATTTTCTCCCATCGAAAACCGGTCAAAAACAACAATTACGGGCGGCAGGAAGAAATCTACCGCTGCGAGGATTGCAGCGGCTGTCCGTATGCCGAGCAATGCAAAAAGACGGATAAAAACCGAACGATTTCCTTAAATCAAGAGCTGACCGCCATGCACCGGGAGGTTCTGGAAAACCTCGAATGTATCCACGGCGCACTGCTGCGAACGAACCGCTCGATACAAGCCGAAGGCACCTTTGGCGTCATCAAGTATGACCGTTGGTACAAACGAATGGTGCGAAAAGGTCAGCAAAGGGTTAAACTGGAGATTTATCTGGTTTCTATCGGGTTTAACCTCCACAAATTCTATAACAAGCAAAACAGACTCCAAAAGGCTGCGTGATATTCAAAGAGCTGTTCCTTTGGGGTAAGGGGAAGTGTGCGGTTTTTTCAACATTTTTCCACATAACTGCTGCAAAAAAGAGGGCGCTGTGAAGTCGGAAGCTTTTAGCTTCGTTTCTTCACAGCGCCTTCGCTTTTTGGGGATAATCAGATAATTTCCTGTTCAAGCATGTCAAATTCAGCCGATGAAAAAAACTCACCGAGAGTAATACCA
>JAXJVI010000230.1:0-1727 GCA_036308615.1 Acutalibacteraceae bacterium
CCTTTATTCCGTCAGCCGAAACGCCCATATCAAAGCAGACCGCAAAGGCGGCAAGTCCGTTTAAAACATTGTGTCTGCCCGGTATATGCATTTGAAGATTGATTATCTTCTCTCCGTTTTTAATAACATCAAAGTAAAAGCCGAATTTGCCTCCCTTAATATTCTCGGCGCGGTAGTCGTTATTTTCATTAAAGCCAAAGGTTACGGTTTTAGCGGTAATATCCTCTGCCGCCTTGTGCACCAAAGCGTCATCACCGTTAATATAGGCGGTTTTAGCCATTTTAAGGAACTTATGGAAGGATAGCGTAAGGTTTTCCATAGTCTTAAAATAATCAAGGTGGTCGTTATCGATATTAAGAAGTACCGCAACATCGGGGGATAGCTGTAAAAAGGTGTCCACAAACTCGCAAGACTCGCAAACCATAGTCTCCGATTTGCCCGAAATACCGTTTGAATTTATAAGGGGAAGCTTTCCTCCGATAACTGCCGTAGGATCCTGCTTGTTTAATATTAAAATTTGTGTTATCATAGAGGTAACGGTGGTTTTGCCGTGGGTGCCGCAAACGCCGATTACATTATCAAAATGCCGGGTCAGCGCCCCTAACATATGGGAACGCTCCATTGTGGGTATGCCCTTTTCCCTGGCGGCTTTAAGCTCGGGGTTATCTTCCGATATAGCCGCCGAGTACACAACAAGCTGGGCCCCCTCAATGTTTTCTGCCCTGTGTCCCATAAACACAGGAATACCGAGAGCCTTAACACGGGCAAGAGGGTCGCTTTCGTTATTATCCGACCCCGTTAAATAATAACCCTTACCGTGCAGTATTTCCGCAAGGGGACACATACCGCTGCCGCCAATGCCTATCATATGAATATGCTTTACGCCCTCAATTATTTTATCCTCTGCCCGAAGCTGTTTCATAAAACTACTCCTATCATACTAATTTCACCTACTATTATATTGCCAAATGCTAAAAAAATAAACCCTTTTTTGACGAAAGAAGGAAAAATATGCTTTTTATTCCTAAAGAAATTCAATTTATCATCGATACGCTTGTAAAAAACGGCTTTGAAGCCTACCTTGTAGGCGGATGTGTGCGGGATATGCTGATGGATATTCCGCCCCACGATTACGATATTACCACCTCTGCCCCGCCCGAGACTATTATTTCTCTTTTTAAAAAGACCGTCCCCACGGGTATCAAGCACGGCACGGTCACGGTGATAAACGGCGGTATTGCCGCAGAGGTGACAACCTACCGCGCCGACGGCGAATATGCCGACCACAGACGGCCCGAAACCGTAACCTTTGTTAAAAGCCTTAAAGAAGACCTTGCCCGCCGGGATTTCACGGTTAATGCGATAGCCTATAACGAAAAAGAGGGTATAAGGGACTTTTTCGGGGGTATTGAGGATATAAACAAAAAAATTCTCCGTGCGGTAGGCGACCCCGAAAAGCGCTTTTGCGAGGACGCGCTCAGAATTTTGCGGCTTTTCCGCTTTGCCTCAGTTTTAGGGTTTGCTCCCGAAAAAGGAACCCTTAAAGCCGCCCTTAAATGCGCGCCGTTACTCGAAAGCATATCAGCCGAGCGTATTTCTTCAGAGCTGAGAAAGGCGGTAAGCGGTAAAAATCCTATGTCTTTAAAGCCCCTTACCGATATAGGCGGGCTTCAATTTATAGGAATAAAAAACCCCGATTATTTAAAAATTATTCCCCTTCAAAGCGA
>JAXJVI010000231.1:0-2007 GCA_036308615.1 Acutalibacteraceae bacterium
CTATCATAGCTATAGTCGCCCAAACCATTACGGGAATGTCCTTATCGATATAATCCCTGCAAAGCTGTGTAAGCGAGGTTCCCGTGGTGTTTTTAACCCTGTCGGAGCCTCCCAAATAATTGCATATTGCCTTTTCTATCACGGGCGCCATACAGCCAAAGGACGAGGACAGGCGCGGATTGCCTATAAAATATTCATAGGGAGAGGGGCCGTAGAGTTTGCCGTCCGCGTTGTAAAAGTCGTTGCTTTGGGGTAAATAATCGTCAACAAACTGACCGACAGTAATATCAAAGCCTAAATATTTAAGCACCGTTACCGCGCTTACCGATTCACAGCCGGTGGGAAATTCGGGCTTTTGGGCAATAATCGGCACATTGCCGATATTTTTCGCCCCCGTAAGTGTAACGCTTTCGGAGACGGAGCTCTCGGCGTTTCTCGGTACAGAGGCTTCGGCGGTACTGCTCTCCGGCTCGGTTACCGCGGGAGCGGAGCTTTCCTCGTTAACCGACTCGGAATTTGTTATTTCCTCGGAAACATTCTCGGTGATTTCCGAGCCGTCCGTGCTAAGAGTTTGCTCGGCGTTTACCTCCTTGTACTGCTCGGGCGCTTCTTTCAGAACGACCGCCGCCGCGGCTCCCGCAAAGACCGCCACACAAAGCAAGCCCACAATCACCGCATAAACAGCCGATTTTGTCCTTTGTTCCATTTTCGTCCTTCCTTTGTCGATGTACGCGCTTTGCGCAGTGCAAAGAAACATATCTACGGGGATGTATTCCTCTTTTTTAAGGGACTATTCGCTTTACAAACGGTATTTTCTGCAAAGCTTTAATTATTAATCCGGATATCACAAACATAATAAAAGCATACAGTAACCGCGCTATAGGATTAACGGGTGAGAAATTCAACTTGTAAGTAACTATTTGCATCAAAAAAATATGTATCAAATATATCCCGAAGGTTTGACCGCTGAAAAATTCGATTGCGGAAACTATAAACTTAGGTAAACGCTCAAAAGGAAAAAGCTTGAACAAAAGGAAAATTGCCGAAGAATATAAAATGCAGCATACAGAAACATAGCCCTTAAAGGTTTGGTCAATCGCCCCCGCTTTTCACGAAAGTATCCATGTGCCGAAAAAGTGAACGGCAAAACCGATAAATCCGAAGGCGAATATCGCCGCCTTAGATTTTTTGGAAAGCTCATAATTTTCAAGATAGTAGCCTATTATCGGTAAAATCATATGTCCCGCACAGGCGTATAAAGAAAAATTACCGTTATGGTTTATCCTGCCGTTGGTCAACGATAAAACAAACGGAAGCAGGGAATTTACCGTAAACGCCGTAACTATTATATAAAGGAAGCCCTTGCGGCGCATTTCCTCAGGTATAAGTGAAAATACGGGAATTGAAAGATAAACGCTGAAAAGAATTATAAAGAAATAGTACATACCGATATATCTGTTATTAATGATCGAGTTAATTATATCAAGCGGGTTAAGGCTTACAGAATCCCGACCCCATAATAGCAGGTTAAAAAATAAAGCAAATATGCTCCAAAACAAAAACGGTATCACGGTTTTAGATATTCGCTTTTTGAAAAATTCCGCTGTAGTGTAGCGCTTGCGGTAATCAATAAGGGTTGCGCCTGAAATCATAAGAAATGCGGGCACAGCAAAGTAAAAAAAGCTTTCAACCGCGTTGCCCGCTATCCAGTTAAGGCTTTTTGAAAAGCTCCAAAAACTGCCGGTATGCAAGCAAATAACCGCCATACAGGAAAAAACGCTTAGCGCTGTAATGTGAATTTTTTTATTTTTTACCATTGTTTTTATCTCCTTTTGCGCTACATAACATCGCACAGCACTCGACATGCGCGGTGCGGGGGAACATATCTACGGGGGTATATTCGGTAAGGGAATAGCCCTTCTCGGTGAAAAGCTTTATATCTCTTGCCAGGGTTGCGGGGTCGCAGGAGACATACACCACCCGTTCGGGAGAAAAAGCCTCGGCAAC
>JAXJVI010000232.1:0-15686 GCA_036308615.1 Acutalibacteraceae bacterium
AAAAATAGCCTCCCTTGCCTAAAGGGAGGGGGACCGCCGAACGGCGGTGGAGGGATATATTTGGGCTTTTGCAGAGCTAAGTATCCCCCAGTCTCGCTACGCTCGACAGCACCCGTGAGGCTTGGGGGCCTTATTATCTGCTAATCAAAGACCCCTACAACCCCCAATTTATCCTTTAAAATCAAACAATCTATTGTAGAGGAATAGCCTTTTCGCATATTCGCCTAAAACAAAAATATTGACAAATTATTGCTTATGGTATAAAATAACACTATCGCAGAGTAGATGACCGTGCGTTAAGTGCTGTCGGGACGGGGAGTTGCCGGACAGACGAAGGATTTTCCCGCGGTTCGGTCGTCGCATCCCGCTGCCGAGTAATATCGCAGATTTGAATCTCCTTATTATCGGTAAAAACGGGTAATAATAAGGAGGTTTTTATTTTGTCAAAAAAAATCAACACTAAAATGCTTTGTACGGAAGCGATTATGGCGGCTCTCTTTGTAGTATTTGATATACTCGCCACAAATTTCAGCGGAGTTTTCGGAGGGAACATTAAAATTTCATTAAGCGGTCTTCCGATAATTATTTGCTCAATACTGTTCGGGCCTGTTTCCGGTATGCTTGTCGGTCTTGTGGGTGCGTTTGTATCGCAGATGATAACCTACGGTATCACAGCAACCACAGTTTTGTGGATACTTCCGGCAGTTGCCCGCGGACTGATTACAGGCTGCCTGTTTATAGCCTTCGGTCGCAAGCTGAATTTTGGATACATAACTCTCATAACAATTATTTCTTCCATTGTTATAACCGCGCTTAACACTCTGGTGGGATATATCGACAGTCGGGTTTACGGGTATCCCTATGCGGTTTTTGCAATGACTACCCTGACCCGTTTCGTAACAGGCGTTGCTACCGCTGTGGTTTATTCGATAATTCTTGTTCCTATTATTAAGGAGCTTAAAAAGCACATTTAATTATTGTTAATTTGAATTTTACTGCGATAACGACTCCTATAAGCTAAATAATTATGCCCCCGCTTTTTAAGCGGGGGCTTTTGCCGTTAATATTATTCCTCGGCTTCAAAGGCGTCTTTGCCGAGTCCGCAGATGGGGCATACCCAGTCCTCGGGTACATCCTCCCACGCAGTGCCGGGAGCGATGCCGTTTTCCTCATCGCCTACTTCGGGGTCATATACATAACCGCAGGGGCAAACATATTTCATTTCGATAATCTCCAATCCGCCGCTGAATTTAATTCAAAAGCAAAAGCCCGCGGCGGCGCACAGGCTCTGACCTAAAAAGGACAAAGGCTTTTGTATGTAATGGTGTACCTAAAAACGGTATTGCATTAAAGCACCAGCGACGGAGCGCTGTATACGCGGGACGCCATTTCGCTGTTAAGCATATAAAGTCCCTTGGGGTCTGAGCCGAACAGCTCCATTTTGGTAATCATATCCGAAGCGTTCTTCTCCTCCTCGCCCTGCTCCTTTACAAACCAGTCAAGCAGCTGCATTGTTCTGAAATCGTGGCTTTCAAACGCGGCGGCATAAATGGTGTTGATAAGGCTTGTAACATACTTTTCGTGTTCAAGACCCTTTTTGAGAGGAGCTAAATTATCTGTAAGCTCGCAGTCGGGCTTATCGATAGCCTCGAAGGTGACCTTTTCCCCGTTATTCTGCAAATACTGATAGAAGAGCATAGCGTGGTCGCGCTCCTCCTGCGCCTGAATCCTGTACCAGTTTTCAAAGCCGTCAAGACCGACAGAGGCATAGTAATTTGCAAATTCAAGGTAAAGATACGCAGAATAGAATTCCTTGTTGATTTGCTCGTTTATAAGCTCGGAAACCTTTTTATCCATTGTTATCACTTCCTTTGGGAGCATTATAGCATATACTGATAAAAATATCAATATTATAAAAAATTTTTAATTATTTTTTTGGCAGGAGCAGCAGCTTTCAAAAAGCTTATTGATATTAAGCCGCTTTTCCTCCCTGTCCAGGATAAAGCCTAACTTATCACAAAGCCTTTCAACATCCCCGCCGCTGTAAAAGGCGTTCATTATACTGCGCTCGGCGGCAACATGAAGGGTGCTTCTGAGAATCCCGTCCGCTAACATCAAATCGTTTTCGGGAATTATTTTATATATTACAATACCGTTTTTGTCCAAATCATAAAGGCAATACCCTATTACCTCTTCCCCGCATTTCGCCTTTACACAGCCTGATATTTCGGAAAATCCAAGTCCGCTTTCTGAAAACAAACGGTTTATTTCTTCTTTTTCGCCAATCGGAGCTAAGGCTATCATTCCTCTTCACGCCCCTTTTGGGTAATATTTGTAAGTCTTCGCATTTCCCTTTCGTTTAAAGGGCGCCATTTTCCCTGAGGAAGCATACCAAGCTTAACCCCGGCAATCTCGGTGCGCTTAAGACGCAAAACCTCAAGTCCCACCTCCTCGCACATACGGCGTATCTGGCGGTTTCTGCCCTCGTTTAAAACGAATATAAGCACTGTTCTGTCGGGCTTTCGCTCGGCTACAAAGCAGTCGCAGGGAAGGGTCTTTCTGCCGTCAAGCACTATTCCCTCCTTCATTCTGAGAAGCTGTTCTTCTTCGGCAACGCCCTTTACCGTCACGCGGTAGGTTTTGTTTACATGGGAGGACGGGTGGGTAAGCTTATTTGCAAAATCCCCGTCATTCGTCATTATCAAAAGCCCTTCGGAATCACGGTCAAGCCTTCCCACGGGGAAAATCCTATTGCCCGCGTCCGCAACTAAGTCCGATACTGTTTTGCGGCCCAACTCATCGCTCATTGTGGTGACAAAGCCCCGGGGCTTATTAAGCATTATATAAACCTTTTCATTTACGGGAACCACCGCCTTGCCCCTAACGGTTACCTTGTCACGCTTTGGGTCCACCTTAGCGCCAATCTCGGCAATGTGTCCGTTAATTTTAACCTTGCCCGCGGCAATAAGCTCCTCCGCCTTTCTGCGGGAGGCTATCCCGCACTCGGAAAGGTGCTTTTGCAGTCTTATTTTATTATCCTTCATTTTGCTCTCCTAAATGCATTTGAGTATGTATCTTATGTTTTGCTTTATTTCATCATAAAAGCTTATTTTTTGCGGTAAAGCGGGAATATCCCTTAAAGCGGTAAGCTCTACCCTGCCTATAACCTCGCCGCCCATTTTGTATTCGGCCGTCCCTAATATATCGCCCTTGGAAACAGGGGCATAAAGAAATTTCGGCAAATTCACTTCACAGCTTATATCCTCGGTTTCAAGGGTATTTACGGTGTACGGCTCGATAAACACCTCAATTTGTTCCTCACTTGAACCGATAACCGGTATATTATAGCAGGAAATATTCGGGCTGTACCTTGTCTGCTTAATTGAATCAAGACCGAGCTTGAGAAGCTTAGCGTGGTCGTTCCAATCATCGGGGTCGTTAAGCGTAACGGCGACCGCAAGCTTGCCGTCCCTTCGTGCCGCGCTTACCAAGCATCTGCCCGATTTTTTGGTAAAGCCCGTCTTAACCCCTACCGCTCCGTCAAATAATTTAAGCATTTTGTTGTGGTTGGTAAGGGAGCGTCTGTAGGGCGGGTTGCCGTAATTAAGCACCGCCGACTCGCTCGCCGCCGCCTTGGCGAAAGCTTCGTTTTTAAGGGCGTAAGCCGCTAACAAGGCAAGCTCCCTTGCGGTGGTGTAATGCCCCTGTGCGTCAAGCCCCGAGGGGGTTACGAAATGGGTGTTACAAAGCCCTAATTCCTCGGCTTTTTTGTTCATCAGTACGGCGAATTTTTCGACAGTTCCGCCAATCGAAATCGCGGTGACATTCGCCGCGTCGTTACCGGAGGCAAGCATCATACCGTAAAGCAGGTCGTGGTAGGTCACCCTGTCGCCCGCCAAAAGCCCCATAGAAGAGCCCTCAACCCTAAGCATATCTGCCGTGACGGTTATTTCCTCGTTTAAATCGGCGTTTTCACATAAAAGAAGCGCCGTCATTATCTTAGTAGTGCTCGCCATAGGCAGTCTTTCGTCCGCGTTTTGCGCGTATATAATTTCGCCCGTGTCGCCGTTTATCACCGCCGCCGCCTTTGCGGAGGTACTCACCGCGCCGACAGGCATAAGTGAAAAAACAAACAGGGTTAAACAAAAGCAAATAATTTTTTTCATAATCCGCCTCCCCACCCTTAATTTTATGAGGGTGAAAGGGCGTTATATTACGGATTAATTATTCTTTTCCTTTTTGTCCTTCGAGAAAAGCTCCTTTGCCTTTTCCAGCACCTCCGGCGCCATAGCAATAGCCTTTTCGGCAGAGGACAGCTCGTTATAAACCGGCATCATTTTAGCGTTTCCGCCGCTTACCGCGATAAATGCCACGGGCGAAACGGTAACACCTGCTCCGCCGCCTCCTCCGAAGAGTCCCGACTGGGTCTTGCTGGGGAAATCGCTTCCGCCGGTCGCCACCCCAAAGGATACCTTTGAGACGGGAATCAGCGTAATATCCCCCACAACAATCGGGTCTCCTATAATAGTGTTCGCGTCAACCATAGCGCGGAGCTTGTCCATTGTTACATCCATAATGTTTTTTATGCTGTTTTCGCTCATAACTCATTCCTCGTTTTAAATTTATTATATTCGGAAAACGCTCCGAAAGCCATTACAATTAAATAAATGATTCTAACCCTTACAATTACCGAAAGGCCGAAATCGGAATCACCCGAATTAAAATCCGCCGATATATTTATATTTTTCATTTTCACATTAGCTGTTGAATCTATAAAACTAAGCACGGGATAGACCGCGGCGCAGACCGCCCCGTACTCTATAGCGGTAGCCGCCGCGTCGCCCGACGAAACCTTAATATCAAGGCAAAGCCTTCGTATCGCTATATGCTTAAGGCTTCCTTTAAGCCTTTCCAGCACCGATTTTATAAATACGAAAATTTCCCTGACCGCTCCCGCAAAGCCGTATTTTTTTTTAAGCTTATCAAAGGCCTTTTCGGTCTGTTTTTTCGCCTTTTTATCGCTTTCGGTATCGGGCTTCGGCTTTTGTGTATCCTCTTTAGGCTCGACCTCATACGCCTTTATTCCGGCTATTTTAAGCTTTACAAAAAAGTCGCCGTAATATTTTATGTGAAGGCTTATCGGAATAAAAAGCAAAAGGACGATAAACGCCAAAACCGAAAGGATAATAATTAAAGGTATCAAGGCATTCTCCCCTTTTGGTTAGTATCATTCAAAAAAGCGGTATTATTCCTCGCCCGTCTCATCATCAAGCGGTATCTGCTCGCCGACCTCTTCCCTTGCGTCTTCATTTTTAGGAAGTGACGGAAGCTCGGATAAATCGCTTATACCGAAACAGCGCAAGAAGTTTTTGGTGGTGCCGTACAAAAGCGGCTTACCGGGCAGTTCAAGCCGTCCCCGCTCCTCAATAAGTCCCTTTTCCACAAGGGTGGTTACAACGCCCGAGCAGTCAACCCCTCTTACCTGCTCGATAAAGGACTTGGTTACAGGCTGATTGTAGGCTACAACCGCCAACACCTCAAGCGCCGCGGGGGACAGCGGTGTGCGCCGCTTAATATCAAACATTTTCTTTATGTATCCCGCATATTCCTTTTTGGTCGCAAGCTGGTAGGTATTTTCCATTCTTACAAGCTCAAGACCTATATCCTTAGCTTTAAGCTTTTTTGAAAGTACCCCCATAACCTCAACAACCCGTTCGGGCGAAATATCGAAAACCTGCGAAAAACGGTCTATGCTTAAGGGCTCGCCGCCCGAGAAAAGCACCGCCTCAAACGCGGGGATAAGCTCAGAAGTTGTCATTTGCGTTTATGCTCCTTAATAAGTGTGATTTCCGCATTGTCGGTATCTCCCTCAACCCGAACGCGGTTTGCCTTGCAAAGCTCCAACACCGCCAAAAAGGTTGCCACAAGCTCCGAACGGCTGTGCGCGGTTTTATAAAGCGAAGAAAGCTTTTTAGAGCCGCCTTTCCACAAATTTCTCATAACAAATACGATTTTAGAGGAAACTGCGACAATTTTTTTGGCTACAATCTTTGTAAACGGCGCGGTTGAAGGCGGAAGCTTTCTCTGTCCCCTGCCTACCGCCGACAGATAGGAAAGGTACATAACATCAGCCGAGTGGGTCAGCTCATAGGTTTTATCAAATTCGATTTCCTCGGGGGGTCTTACAAATTTATCAAATCCGTCCTGCATTAGGGAGAGCTTTTGCGCCATCTGTCGGCAAACCATATACTCAAGCAGTTCCCCCGTAAGCTCCTCCTTAAGCTGTACTATCTCGTCGTGCTTTGGAAGCAGGCTTACGGTTTTAATGTAAAGCAGTCTTGACGCCATTTCAAGGAACTCGCTTTCAAGCTCCATTTCCTCCGCCTTAAAAAGTTCAATTTGTTCGAGGTACTGGTCAATAAGCACGCTGAGCTCAATATCGTAAATATTAAGCTTATTTCGCGCAATCAGTTGTAAAAGCAGGTCCAGCGGTCCCTCAAAGCCCTCTAATTTATAGCTTAATGTATTTTCCATTTTTCACCCTATAAACCTGAACGGAAAGCCCGCAATAAAACTCAAAAAGCGCATAACCGCATTTGTAAGAAAGTTAAGCGGAATATTGAGTACGCCTATCCACAAAAGCACAATCAGCCCTAAGAAGATGTAGCGCTCATAGCGCATTAGTGCGTAATAATACTTGTAAGGCAGTAAAGCCGACAAGAGCCTTGAGCCGTCAAGCGGCGGAATGGGAAGAAGATTAAATACCGCAAGAGACACATTAATAAGGGCGATATAGTAAAAGAAAAAGCCCGGATAATAAAACGCTGCGGCATTGGTTTTTGAAACCAAAAGCGCGAAAACATTATATATAACAAGTGAAATCAGCGCAACAATAAGGTTTGAAAGCGGACCTGCAAATGCAGTAATCGCCATATCCCTTTTCGGGTTTCTGAAATTGTTTGAATTAACCTGAACAGGCTTTGCCCAGCCGAAGCCGAAAAGTAATATGCAAGCCGCGCCTATCCAATCAATATGCGCAAAGGGGTTAAGGGACATTCTCCCCTGGTAGCGGGGCGTTGGGTCGCCTAATTTAGTCGCCGCAAAGCCGTGGGCAAATTCGTGAACAGGCATAGTAATAAAAATTACGGTCAAAGACGACAGAATATATACAATTATGCTTGCAAAATCAATATTTCCTGATAACAGTCTGCTTAACAAGCTATACCACTCCAATCTATTCTATTATTATATAACAATTATGGAATAATTACAAGAAAAAGATACATTGGGGCAGGGTTTATCAGGAAAATAATACCTATTATGCAAAATATACATAAACAATTTGCAATTATTCACTTGACATATTTCGACAGAATCAATATAATAGTATTGAAAGGCATACTAAAATTGGCGAATATTATAATACAGCAAAATAAAAATCACCTTTTCGCAATATGCTAAAAAGGTGATTAAATGGAGCTGAAGATGGGACTCGAACCCACGACCTGCTGATTACGAATCAGCTGCTCTACCAACTGAGCCACTCCAGCGTTTGCTATATGATTATACCAACAACACAGCGTTAAGTCAAGTAAAAAATATAATCTACGGAGGAATTCAATATGGATGATAAAGAAGTTAATAGAAGAATTGCTTTGTACAGAAAAATGGCCAACCTCACACAAACCGAGGTCGCCGAAAAAATGGGAATGAAATGCAGCACATATTCACAAATGGAGCGCAAGGGTAAAATTAATACGGAGCGTTTACTCGCTCTTGCAAAAATTCTCGGAGTCAAACCCGAAATGTTGCTTTATGAATCATCGGAAGATAAAAAGATTGATTTTTCAGGCACCGAAATTTCGGCAAGCACCCTTAACCAAAACAACAACCCTTTTAGCAGCAGCTCTTACAATCCCGCACCTTTTATAGCCACCCACAAGGAAGAGAGCATTATTAAAATACTCCGCAATCTTCCAAAGCCATATTACGATGAGGTAATCAATTTTATAGATTCTAAATATAAGGAATCAAAGAACAAATAACACAAAGCCTGAGCTTAGCTTCAGGCTTTAAATTATACTTATTCATTATGTAGGCGGTAAGAAAGGGTCATAAGACTGTCCCCGAAATGTACATTTTCAACCTCTACTCCCGGGTATTTAAGGGCCAAATCGTAATGGCTGAAGTTCCAAAAGCCCTTTATACCAAGCCCCACAAGCTGATCCGCCATTACCATAGCCGCGTTTTTCGGTATGCAGAGTATCGCCGCGTCAGGGAGATTTTCTTTGCAGAACTCGTCTATAGTATCGGTGCTTCTTATAGGCAGATTTTTAATAACCTGCCCTACAAGTGACTCCTTGCTGTCAAAAAGCCCTATAAGTTTAAAACCCTTTGACTCAAAGTTAATGTGCATTGTAACAGCCCGTCCTAAATTTCCTATACCTATAAGTATAGCAGTTTTAGGCTTATCAAGACCTAAAATATGCCCGATTTCGGACTGCAAAAGCTCAATGTTATAACCGTAACCCTGCTGGCCGAAGCCGCCGAAGCAGTTTAAATCCTGCCTTATCTGGCTTGCGGTAAGCCCCATTCTCTCGGACAGCTCGCGGGAGGAAATCCTTGTCATTCCCGCCGCCTTAAGCTCGCCTAAAAACCTGTAATATCTGGGCATTCTCTTTATAACCGAATCGGATATAATATTACTGCTCATTTAATCACTCTTTTATTTTTATTTCATATTAATAATAAAACATTGATAAAAAAATGTCAAGTTTTTAATAAAAACATCTTGACAAACTTAAAAAATAGAGTATAATAAAATAGTAATCATTACTGATTTGGGTGATTATATGAAAAAATATTCACGCCAGCGTGAAGCAATTCTCGATGTGTTATGTTCGACCGATACGCATCCCACGGCAAACTGGGTATACGATCGGGTGCGTGAGACCATACCGAACATCAGCTTAGGCACAGTCTACCGCAATCTCTCCGCTTTAAGCGAGGAGGGCAGAATTATTTCGGTGTCGGTGGGCGACGGGCACGAGCATTTTGACGGCAACGATTCCCTGCACGCGCATTTTTATTGCAAAAAATGCGGGAAAATCACCGACATTGCGCTCGAAACCGATTATTTAGCCGAAGCTATGCGAAAAAACGGTTTTACACCCGACTCCTCGGTTTACATTGTCCGAGGCGTTTGCGGCGAATGTAATGCGAAAGAAAAAAATTGATTTAACGGAGGAAATTGAAATGAAAAAGTTTGTATGTCTTGTATGCGGTTATACCTATGAGGGCGAATCCGCTCCCGAAGAGTGCCCGATCTGCCACGCTCCCGCTTCTAAGTTCCAAGAGCAGGCTGCCGAAAAAACTTGGGCTGCGGAGCATGTTGTAGGTATCGCTAACGGCGTTGACCAGAGAATAATCGACGGTCTTCGCGAGAACTTCAACGGCGAGTGCTGTGAGGTTGGTATGTATCTTGCTATGGCAAGGGTTGCTCACCGCGAGGGTTATCCCGAAATCGGTCTTTACTGGGAAAAGGCTGCTTACGAAGAGGCTGAACACGCCGCTAAGTTCGCAGAGATGCTCGGCGAGGTTGTAACCGACAGCACCAAGAAGAACCTTGAGATGCGTGTTGACGCCGAGAACGGCGCTACCCTCGGCAAGTTTGAGCTTGCTAAGCTTGCTAAGGAGCTTAACCTCGACGCTATCCACGACACCGTTCACGAGATGGCTCGTGACGAGGCTCGCCACGGCAAGGCTTTTGAGGGTCTTTTAGGCAGATACTTTAAATAATTTATGAGTGATTTTTAAGGCGACGCCTTGCATAAGTCACATAAAAACGGTATGGGTGTTCCTCATACCGTTTTTTGTACTTTTATATGTTGAAAAAATCGTCCTAATATGTTATAATTCCCTTGAAATAAGGCATACCTAAGCGGTAGGCGGTTAGCCCTTTGGCATTCAGAGGGCATTTGCCCTCTAATTAAGTTAGGGGGTGATGCTATGTAATATTTTACGGTTATTACTCTTGTAATTATCCTGTTACTTATTTTAAGCATAAAAAAATAACCGCCCAACCCTCACAAAGTTTAGCGGTTATCAGTTAAACAGAGGCTAACCGTTTATCAATGGGTTTGCCTTATTTCACCTATATTATACCATATGTTTTTAATTTGTCAAGCACCCGAAAAGGCAATTTTCTGATATTATCGGAAAAACCGCCATAACAAAAAATAAATCGGATAGGAGATAAAAATATGTTAGGAAATTTTACTTACTGCAACCCGACAAAGCTATATTTCGGCGATGACTCCCTTAAATGCCTAAACGATGAGCTTCCGAAATACGGAAAAAACATCGTATTGGTTTACGGAGGCGGCTCCATCAAGAAAAACGGTATCTATGACGAGGTTATTGAAATTTTAAAGAAAAACGGCAAGAATGTAGCGGAGATCGCAGGTGTTATGCCCAACCCCACCCTTGCGAAGCTTTACGAGGGAATTGAAATCGCAAGAGCCCACAAGTCGGATTTTATCCTCGCTGTGGGCGGCGGCTCGGTTTGCGATTATTCAAAGGCGGTTGCTATGTCGGTAAACTGTGACGATGACCCCTGGGAAAAATATTACATCCGTTTTGAACAGCCCGACTGCAAAATAATTCCTGTAGGCTGTGTGCTTACAATGGTGGGCACCGGCTCGGAAATGAATGCGGGCTCTGTTATTACAAACGAAGAGACAAAGCAGAAGATCGGTCACGCCTTCTTAAGTGAGGATATTATGCCGAGGTTTGCGGTGCTTAATCCCAAATACACCCTCACCCTGCCCCGTTATCAGATGGTCTCGGGTATATATGATATTTTCAGCCATATCTGCGAGCAGTATTTCTCGGGCGAGGACGACAACACAAGCGACTATATAAGCGAGGGGCTTATGCGTTCCCTTATTCATTCAAGCCGAATTGCAAACAAGGACCCTCAAAATTATGAGGCGCGCAGTAACATTATGTGGACGGCGACCTGGGCGCTTAACACCCTTGTTGCAAAGGGCAAATCCACCGACTGGATGGTGCATATGTTAGGTCAGGCGGTAGGCGGCTACACCAACGCCACCCACGGAATGACACTTTCTGCCGTATCCCTCGCCTACTACCGCCACATTATGCCCTACGGACTCCAAAAGTTCAAGCGTTTTGCAGTAAATGTTTGGAATGTGAGCACCGAGGGTAAGACCGACGAAGAGATTGCAAACGAAGGTCTTTTAGCTTTAGAAGGCTGGATGAAAGAATTAGGCTTGGTAATGAATATTTCCGAGTTCGGAGTAACCGAAGCCGAGCTTGACAATATTGCCGATGTTACAATTATTCTTACAGATGGCTATAAAACCTTAAGCCGCGAAGAGGTAATCGAGATATATAAAGAAAGCTTATAAAATACGCTTAAAAAGGTTTAATAAGATTACTGTTGCATAATATGTCGCAATATGTTAAAATATGCGTGGTGCTTTGCACCCCTAAGGACTATCACAACGGTAGGCGGTTGTCCCTCTTTTCAAGAGGGCACACTTTTCGCCCTCTTGAATAAAGGGGGGTGGTGCCAATGGTTACATACGAAGAGCTGTTCCTTTTAGGAACTCTTTTGGTGTCAATTATAGCACTTGTTATCAACATAACAAAAAAGAAATAACCGCCCTGTCTCCAAACTGTGCGGTTAATTCTTTTTAACTAAACTATGGGACAACCGTCTGCTTGGTAGTCCTTTTGTATATTTATTATAGCATTTATAATGGTAATTGTCAAGCACCTTATATTGTGGTGCTTTTTATAATTGTAGATAAATCAATGATATAAAAATGTTGGTTTTGTAGAACAAGCACCCGTTGATGAAATTTCATTAAAATGGGATTAAAAAAATATGAGATCCTCTAATTATAAAACATACCAAAAACAGGAGTTAAGGCTGTTGTAACCTTAACTCCTGTTTTTTATACCTATTTACTTAGAATACTTTTTGCGGGGAACATAGGTGGTATGTAAATCGTGATGTGCCTTGTGACCGCCGAAGCCGTCGTACCACTCGCTGTAGAGGGTCTTGATAACGGGGGATTCGTGGGACTTTCTGATCGGCATTGAAGCGTCCTGATCATAGAGAGCCTTTGCGCGCTTAGCCTTTAAGTCAACCGTATCCCTTACATACTGGGGTTGAATCGGCTGACCGCCGCCGTTTACGCAACCGCCGGGGCAGCCCATTATCTCAACAAAGGTCCAGCCGTTCGGGTTGCCGTTCTTCATAGTATCCATTACATACTTAGCGGCACCTGCACCCGAAGCTACAGCAACCTTAATATCACTGCCGTTAATATTTACGGTAGCCTCTTTGAGACCCTGAGTACCGCGGACAGCGGTGAAGTCAACATCGGTGTTGTCCTTGCCTGTAAGCCAGTCATTAGCGGTTCTGAGCGCCGCCTCCATAACGCCGCCTGTGGCACCGAAGATTACGGCAGCACCGGTATCCTCGCCCAGCGGGTTATCAAACTCTTCATCGGGGAGCCAATCGAAGTGCATACCCGCGCGCATAATCATACGGGAAAGCTCACGGGTGGTGATAGCAATATCAACATCGGGTACGCCCGCCGCGCTCTGGTCTGCTCTGCCAATCTCAAACTTCTTAGCGGTACAGGGCATAACCGAAACGGAAACAATATCCTTGGGGTCAATGCCCGTTTTCTCGGCATAATATGTCTTGATTACCGCGCCTGCCATCTGCTGAGGAGACTTGCAGGTAGAAAGATGTTTAAGCATATCGGGATAGTAGAATTCGCAGAATTTAACCCAACCGGGTGAGCATGAGGTAATCATCGGCAGAGTTCCGCCGTTTTTAATGCGCTCAACAAGCTCGTTTGCTTCCTCGACTATTGTAAGGTCTGCACCGAAGTTTGTATCAAACACCTTATCAAAGCCGAGTCTGTGAAGGGCGGCAACCATTTTACCCTCAACATTAGTGCCGATCGGCATACCGAAGCACTCGCCCAGGGTAGCTCTTACAGAGGGTGCGGTCTGAACCACAACATGCTTTGTCGGGTCGGCAAGAGCCTCCCAAATCTTGTCGGTATCGTCCTTTTCGGTTAATGCGCCTGTCGGGCAAACAACGGTACACTGACCGCAGGAAATACAGGGAACATTAGAGAGGCCTACCTCAAAGGGAGTGCCGATTGCAGTATCAATACCGCGGTTGTTAGCGCCGATAACGCTTACATACTGCTCCTTACAAGCGGCAACACAGCGGCGGCAAAGCACGCACTTGTTGTTATCCCTTACAAGGTGGGGGGTGGACTCGTCAAGCTCGTAAACCGGCTTGAAGCCCTCAAAAGAGGATTCGTCTACACCGTAATCGCGGCAGAGCTTTTGAAGCTCGCAGTTGGTGGAACGAACACAGGAAAGACATTTCTTTTCGTGGGTCGAAAGAATAAGCTCAAGGGTGGTTTTTCTTGCCTTTTGAATCTTCTCGGTATTGGTGAGTACCTCCATACCGTCGGTTACGGGGTAAACACAGGCGGTAACGGTTCTAAAGCCTCTGCCCTCGTTAACCTCAACAACGCAGATACGGCAAGCGCCGATCTCGTTCTTCTCCTTCATAAAGCATAATGTGGGAATTTCAATTCCCGCTAAACGCGCGGCGTCTAAAACAGTAGAGCCCTTGGGCACGCTTACAGAAATACCGTTTATTTTAACATTTAACATTTCCATTATTATCAGGCTCCTTTCTTACTTTTTAACAATCGCGCCGAACGGACAGTTGGAAATACAAGCGCCGCACTTAATACAAGCGGTCTGATTGATTTCGTGCGGATTCTTAATAGTACCGCTGATAGCGCCGACAGGACAGTTACGGGCGCACTTTGTACAGCCCTTACACTTATCGGCTTCGATTGTGTAAGAAACGAGATCCTTACATACGCCCGCGGGACATACCTTATCCTTAACATGGGCAACATACTCGTCACGGAAGAACTTAAGTGTTGCGAGCACGGGGTTAGGAGCAGTCTGACCGAGACCGCAGAGAGAGTTCTGCTTGATGTAGTGGCAAAGCTCCTCTAACTTGTCGATATCCTCTAAGGTGCCGTTGCCCTTTGTGATTTTATCAAGCATTTCAAGAAGTCTTCTTGTACCTACACGGCAGGGCGTACACTTACCGCAGGACTCGTCAACCGTAAATTCAAGGAAGAACTTAGCCATATCTACCATACAGGTGTCCTCATCCATTACGATAAGTCCGCCCGAACCCATCATACAGCCGATAGCGGTTAGGTTGTCGTAATCAACCTCGGTATCGATAAGGCTTGCAGGAATACATCCGCCCGAAGGACCGCCTGTTTGAGCCGCCTTGAACTTCTTGCCGTTCGGAATACCGCCGCCTATATCATAAATAATATGGCGAAGCGTAGTACCCATCGGAATTTCAACAAGACCGGTGTGCTCAATGTTTCCGCCCAAAGCGAATACCTTAGTACCCTTTGACCTTTCGGTACCCATTGAAGCAAACCAATCAGCGCCGCGAAGTATAATCTGCGGAATATTTGCGAAGGTTTCGACGTTGTTTTCAACAGTAGGCTTACCGAAAAGACCCTTAACTGCCGGATAGGGCGGACGGGGCTTAGGCTCGCCGCGGTTACCCTCGATAGAGGTCATAAGAGCGGTTTCCTCACCGCAAACGAAGGCACCTGCACCCAAGCGGATATGTAAATCAAAATCAAAGCCTGAATCAAAGATATTTTTTCCTAAGAGTCCGTATTCACGGGCTTGGTCAATAGCTATCTGCAAACGCTTAACCGCAATCGGATACTCTGCACGGACATAAACAAAGCCCTGTGTAGCGCCGATAGCGTAACCGGCTATCGCCATAGCCTCAATTACAGAGTGGGGGTCGCCCTCAAGCACCGAACGATCCATAAACGCACCCGGGTCGCCCTCGTCGGCGTTACATACAACATACTTCTGGTCAGCCTTATTAGGAGCGCAGAGCGCCCACTTTTTTCCCGTCGGGAAGCCGCCGCCGCCTCTGCCGCGGAGACCTGAATCGGTGACAACCTTAATAACATCCTCGGGTGTCATTTCGGTAAGCACCTTACCGAGAGCGGCATAACCGTCCATAGCGATGTACTCATCGATATTTTCGGGGTTGATAACGCCGCAGTTACGCAGAACTACACGGTTCTGTGATTTGTAGAAAGCGGTATCGCTCAAAGCTACATTGGCGGTTTCAACCTCTTCCTTGCCCGTATCGTTATAAACAAGGCGTTCAACAATTCTTCCCTTCAAAAGATGCTCCTCAACGATTTCCTTAACATCGTCGGGAGTCACTCTGCTGTAAAAGGTACCGTCGGGATAAACGATAACAACAGGGCCTAATGCGCAGAGACCGAAACAACCGGTCTGAACAAGCTTTACCTCATCGGAAAGTCCACAGGTTTCAATATTCTCGGCAAATGCCTTTTGAATGTCCTGACTTCCGGAAGAGGTACAACCCGTACCGCCGCAAATCAATACATGTGCACGAATCATAATTTTACCTCCATTTATTCCTTATGACCGGCAATTGTATATTCGTTTACAACCTTGCCGCCCTTAAGATGCTCTTCAACAACTCGCTTAACCTTTTCGGGGGTCATCTTAACATAGGTGACCTT
>JAXJVI010000233.1:0-3875 GCA_036308615.1 Acutalibacteraceae bacterium
CTCCTAAAGCGTTGATATAAAGGCGGTCTTTGATATACAAGTCAAATCCTGAAAAATGATAATCGTAAATTTTCTTCGGAAAATTCAGCTTAAATCTACCGAGATTGTTTTCATCGGCTCTGCCCTCGTTTATAATGTTTGCTTTTGGCAAATAATCGGTTTCTTTTGCTGATACATAAAAGGGCAGTTCCTTATATTTAATCAGGGCTATTTTATCGGCAGGGCTGTGAAACTGGTCGGTACTTATAGCTAATCCGCAGTCTTTTTTTCTGTAGCAAATATCATATAAATTCGTTAATGCCTTTACAAACTTTTCCGAGTAAACGGCGGCATTTGTCGCACAGAAAAATGCACCGATTTTTACATCGTTTACTTTTGCATAATAAACCAACCATTCAATTATTTCAGGCTCCAAAGACGGCTCGCCGCCGGTTAGGGTTAGATGCTCAATTTTATTTGTGTTTTTAAAGATTTTAGCAAATATATCTGTTGACATAGTTACATTTTGCTGTTCGCCGCGCATACAATGAGCACAGTGCATATTGCATTTGCGTGTGATTTCAAACATAAGGTTATTAAATGTAAATCGCATAGTTCCTCCAATAAAAAAGACCGCATATAAAATGCAGTCAAGGATTTTAACCTACCAAGGTAAGCTTTCGGGAGTTTGTTCGTTTATATACGGCTCCCGGATACATCTCGGTCAGTGTATTGAAAAGCAGGGTGATATACTTCGGAAAAGACCTTTTTGCAAAGCCGGGCACCTCGCAATCTTCGGGAATAATGGCATAAACCGCAATATATCCGTCAGTGTCTTCCGCAATTATTTCCACATGTTTGTTGTAAGCCAAGACAAAATAACTCTGTCCCATACCGCAGGCTTTCCAATTACACAGTTTCTTGAAAGTATTATCTTGGAATGTAAGTTTCCGGCACAAACTTTCGAGGAATTTCTCCCAGTCAGCATTAGGCTCATCGGTATATACCGCTTTTCCGTCAAGGAAAAAGCCGTCAGATGCGGCAAGCTCGTCGTGCTGAGGCGGCAACCAATATCCGCGTCCCATTAGGCAGCCCTCCTTATTTCTTTTTTATCGGTGGGCTTTTTAAACAGTTTCAGCAGGGATTTGTAGCCGGGATTGGCGTTCTCCGTTTCAAAGTGAATATTCTTGTGAACGGTTTTGCTTTTTCCGTTCGGCAGGGTTTCCATAATATTAACGGTTTTAAGAACACCTTTGTGTCCGTCAAGTCGGCATTTGTGTCGGTTGTAGGAGATAACTAAGTTATGTACTTCCATTTGATTTATCCTTTCTGTCGATGGTTTTCTTATTTTTGTATTTGCGTTTCTTTACCATTTCGGCACGCATATTGATTTGCTTTGATGAAAAGGTTATGTAACGGGTGTTCAGCTCGCCTACAATAAGCAGGTTATATAAAAAACCTATCATTGCGGTTGCGGCGGTTAAGTTTGCCGTTACGGTTTGAGGTGCGGATACAGCTCTTTCGGCACAGGACAGTTCCGACGGGAATTTATCTTCCTCTTTCAAAACATCGGGATACAATGAACCTATCGGCTTATATGTTGTCCTTCCGTTTTGCCTTACACCGCAAACAACCTGTCCTGTATGCTCGCCGTTACCTGAATCTATGTAGATTAGGTCTTTTTGGATATTAAATATTTTGTGGCAGAGCTGACGAGATTTGTTGTTATCTACACAACCGAGCAAGATTACTCTTTGGCTCTCGGGTACACCGAAATACGGATGTGCATAAAAATCGGGTGTTGTAAGGGATTTTAATTCCTCTTCTGTTTCGATAAAGTCCGGTTTATACTCGCATTCAATACCGAAAGCAGCAGAATAACGTTCCGCTTGTACTTGTGCTTTATTTCTTCCGATATCCTGTTCTATAAAGTTTTGCCTTATTAAATTTTTTTCTTCAACCACATCACCGTCGCATACAATAATTCGTATATCGCGGTTAGACGCAAAGCTTATTCGGTAAAGGTGGGGTATAACATATCCTCCCGTTCCGCCTGCACCGATAACAATTATCTTTACAGGTGCCGTCGCAGAATATCTCATATCCTTGCACCTACCCGAAAGAATCTTCTTTTGCCTTCGGGAAGGGCAGGAATGTCTTTTGGCTTCGGCAAAACAATTTGTTCATCCCAAGTTTTAGGATATGGAAAGGAGTTGTTTTTTACATCAAAAACATCGGCGGGTTCAACAGATATAAATTTTCCCGCACAGCCTGCCCTTACCTTTATGTCGGGTAAGACCTTATCCAGTCTGCCCATTACAGCATAAAGGCGTGTCGGTTTCTCATCGTCATCATCTATGGGAGAAAACTCTGCCGGCATTGTGTTATGGGAATGGATATCCATAACATGAATAAGATGCTCGGGATAATCTTCATCCATAACAGAGTTAACGCTGGTGTGGGTTAATTCTTGTTTTGGAACTCGCATTGTGTATTTTTGGGTTGTTGTATCATAAAGGATGTGAACTAAAGCCTCAAAAGCATATCTGTCAGACATTTTAGCGAAGAAATCCCAAATGAACATCAAAATATGCATAGGAATTTTAGGCAAATTCATTTGAAAGCCGCTTTTGACCGTATCGAAGTCGGTTAAATTTTCGGCAGGTGCAACGAATGTACCTATCTGTGTTTTACGCATCTGATAGATCCTCCCGTCCGAGGACGGGAGGAGGACAATCAGTTTGTCGCTTTGGCGTGCTTCCTGCTCTGTAGAAGCGAATGCTTTGTAGGAAGAAAGCGGTATTACTTCGCCTTTGCTTTGAGCTTTAATTCTGGGTTTTACAATACATTCAGAGTTCTTGTCGGCATCGCTCTTGGCTTTTTTGATACCGTCAATGAACTTTTTGGATTTTTCGATTTCCGCCTTGATGTCATACACCTTATCAGAACCGGGATTAGTAATAGTTTTGCTTTCTTTTCCGTAGGTAACGGTCCACTCAACTTTTTTTGATTCGGACAGTTCGGGAAAATCTCCCTCATATTTTTCTCGGAGTTCCTCGAAAGTACAGTCCTTATCTGTAATTGGTTCTTTGGCTTTACCGTAGGAGAAGATGGCATCTCGCTCGCTGCAACTTTCTACCAATCTGCCGTCACTCTGTGCTTTTGCACTGGCAAGTGCCGCTGCAAAAGGATCATCAGAATTAGCGATTATTTGTTCGGTAGTCTGTACAGGAGCAGGTGCGGGTGTGGGTGCCGGTGTCTGCACAGGCGGTTGTGCTACAAGTTGTTGCACGGGATGCTGTACCACGGGTGCCGCTACGGGTGGTTGAGGTACTGCCGGTGTCTGTGCTAATGCTGCTGCAAAAGGAGAATTTTGAGCAGATTGTCCGTTTGCTTGTGGCGTAGGAACTACATTAGTTGCAGGAATGGGCTGTGGTTGTATCACTTGTGTGGCTTGCATCTGCGGTGCAGGTGCAGAGGATTGGGTCGGCTGTCCTATCGGAGCATCAACAATAGGTTGAGGTTGTACCATAGGCTGTGACAGTGGGGGGTGAACAAATCCTTGGGGAATTGGCTGACCGAACGGCGTATCAAATGTTCCGTTACTGTCCTCCATTTCCAAAAAGTCATTCAGAGGATTGTTTGTGCTTTCACTCATGATTTGGGTCTTCCTTTCGTGTTATATTTGTAAAACAAAAAAGACCGGCCCTCACTTCTCCGAAGAGTGAAAGCCGGTCAATTTTGGAATTACCGATTGGATTATCTAATTGTCGCCGCAATATGCGGATAATAAAAAAGCGGAATTATCCCGTCAAAGATAATTCCTACCTTGTTGCATCAAACCTTCATCCCCTAAAAGGGGAAGTAAATCAAACCTTAGAACAAGTACATTATAC
>JAXJVI010000234.1:0-1686 GCA_036308615.1 Acutalibacteraceae bacterium
CGGTTATTACAGATATGGATGTGCCGTTAGGCTTTGCCATAGGCAACGCTTTAGAGGTTGCCGAGGCGGTAAAGGTATTAAAGGGCGAGGGCGAGGAAGCTTTGACAAGCCTTTGCCTGCTGTTGGCGGCTAAAATGTATCAAATAAGCTTTGGAGTTTCCGAAAAGACAAGTATATCGGCGGCAAAGCGGGCGATAGCCGACGGAAGTGCCTTTAAAATCCTGTGCGCCGCCGTAAAAGCACAAGGCGGAGATGAAAAACTCTTGACAGGTGAGCATAAATTCCCTGAACCTGCGGCTGATTTAGAGCTGCTGTCTCCCGCTGACGGATATATAACCGCTATGAACAGCGAAACCGTCGGAAAGGCGGCGGCTATGACGGGAGCGGGCAGGGAGAAGCTTGGCGACTGTATAGATTATTCCGCGGGAATAATCCTTTCAAAGAAGTACGGCGATTTTGTGCAAAAAGGGGAGCGGTTAGCTACACTTTACGGCGCGCCCGAACGGATAAAGGACGCAAGCGAAAGGCTTTTAGAGGCATACTTAATAGAAAAGAGCAGACCGCCCAAAAAGCCGATTGTTTACAAGGTAATTGAATGAGGTGTGAAAAAATGCCGCTTTGCGATAATCCGAAGTATATACACGAGCCAACCCCTTTACAGTGCGGGCAGGCGGTGCTTGCAATGCTCAGCGGAAAAACGGTGGACGAGGTCGTTTCGCTTGTAGGCACCGACCGAGAAACCAAGCTTTGCGATATGCTTTTATTTTTAAAAAACGAGGGAATTCCTTTTGAAAACCGCCGTATCCAGGTAAATGATAAATCAGAGCTTCCCGAAATTTGCATTTTGAGCCTTGAAACACCGCGTTGCTGGCATTGGTCACTTTATTATAAGGGCAAATTTTTAGACCCGGAGCACGGCGCGCTTGACGATTTCCCAAAATCAAACCGCAAGTATTATTGGAAAATAAAGGTTTAACAAATCAAAAATGACTGTAAAAAACAAACCCCGATTTGTATCTTAAAAATCAAACAAGCTCGGTATAAATACCTTTTCGCCGGAGTGGGCAGAGCAAATTCTAAAGCAGAAGTCTACAGAACAGGTTTTAAGGGAATATCTTATAGGCAGAGCGTTCTTTAATTCAATTAAAAGGAATAAACGGTAAATACTAAATTCACGATTTCTCTTGACAAATTCGCAAAAACGATTTATACTGAATTTAGTTTCAGTGAAAATATTTTCAGTAAAGAGGTGCAGTATGTTTATAGGTCGTGAAAAAGAGCTTTCGATTATTAAAGAGGCTCTGTCAAAAAAGAGTGCCAGCGTTATGGTTTACGGTAAGAGAAAAATCGGTAAAACCACGCTTATAACCCATTCGCTTAAATGTGATTCCCACAAAACAGTATATTACGAATGCTTAAAGGCGCCGATGAAGGATAATGTTGAAGGGCTTATTTCGGTGCTTTTAGCCGAAAAGGTTTTGCCCGTACGAATGTCCTTTGATAACTTTATTGATTTGTTCGCTTATCTAAATACTCTACCCGAAATCATCAATATAGTAATTGACGAGTACCCCTATTTGAAAGAGTTTACAAAGCCTAAAACTGTCGATTCCACATTCCAAAGCATTATTGATAACCACATTAAAAATATACGGCTTTTTATTTCGGGTTCCCATATTTCTATGA
>JAXJVI010000235.1:0-1534 GCA_036308615.1 Acutalibacteraceae bacterium
CCTGCACCGCGAAGAAGATGGAGTTCCAAAAGGATGATGGTCGCCCCTATATCGACTGCGTTATCACCTTCGAGGAGTTACAGGCGCTGTTTGACAGCCGCGACCTTGAAATTATGAATATGGAGGAGGGCGTACTCGACAACGCCTCTTATTACGGCAGAATTTTCGCCCGCTGCGGCGGACTTGCCGACGCGGTTGCCGAGGGTCTGAAGGAGCGGGGCATAACCGACTTTGATTTAAAGGCGGTTTCCTGTGACGGTATTGAGGAATGCCGTATGGCTCTGCTTAAAAAGAGCAAGAATGTGCTTGACGCCAACTTTATCGAGGGTATGGCGTGCGTGGGCGGCTGTATAGGCGGCGCGGGCTGTCTTACCCACGGCGAGAAGAACAAGGCAGAGGTCGATAAGTACGGAAAAGAAGCCTACGAAAAGACCATTACCGATGCCTTAAGCCAGCTCGGAAAAATAGATTAAAGCTGCAATTAAGAAAGCCGACAAATCCACCCTTAAAATCGGGTTTGGATTTGTCGGCTTTTTTAACTGCATTTTATAATTATTTCAAGCAAAAACCATCAAAATTCCCGTAAGTATTCCCGTAAGGGCGCAAAACACAGGAACAGGGGCGCTTTCAAGGGAATAGGCTTCGGGCAAAAGCTCGCCGAATACAACATACAGCATAGCTCCCGAGGCTAGGCTTAAAGAGAGACTTAGCCACAAAGGGCTTAAAGAGCCTAAGAAAAAGCCTGCTAATGCCCCTAAAACGGTGGGTGCGCCCGCAACTGCGGTGATTGCCGCCGCAACAGATTTTCTCATACCGCCCGAAGCAAGCGGCACTGCCATAGCCATACCCTCGGGTATATTATGAAGCCCGATTACCGCCGCAACCGCGGTTTGGCTTAGTGTAAAGCGGTAATCCGCCCCGAAGCTCACAAAGGACGCGCCGATTACCATACCCTCGGGAAAATTGTGCAGAGCAACCGCTACCGCAGTTACAACTCCGCCGATAAATAGCCGCCTCCCCGAAATATCAGCCCCTCCGCTTGCCGTAATATGTGAACGAATGGTAAGGTCATTTAGAAGAAACACAAGAAAAAAGCCGAGGGCTGTTCCCGATAAAACAAGGAAAATTCGGGAATTTTCCATAGCGGTCGGCACAAGGTCAAGACAAACCACAGCCAGCATAACGCCCGCCGCAAAGCTTAAAAGTCCGCTGACCGTTTTAGCGGACTTTTTACCTAATAGTATTCCGAAAAGACCGCCAAGCCCCGTGCCGCCAACTCCAGCGGCAAGGGTTACTGTAAGTATGTAAGGCAAAACGCTCAATTAAACCAACCCCCAAACAGAGGGGATTAAAGCTCTAAAATCGCAAAATCCTCTCCATTCAAGTTTAGTTTGCCATTCCTCGGTTTATGACCGAAAATTACCTTAGCATTATTAAATCTTTCGGGAATTTCAATCTGTGAGGGCTCGTGCCAGCGGTTGACCGCCACAAGCACCTCGCTTTCTCCCCTTTTGCGAATATACGCAATATCGCC
>JAXJVI010000236.1:0-7605 GCA_036308615.1 Acutalibacteraceae bacterium
AGTATTAGCCGTTGCGATAAACACCGCGCGGCTTAAATCATAAGGAATTTCAATAAAGTGGTCAACAAATGTGTTGTTCTGCTCAGGGTCAAGCACCTCAAGCATAGCAGAAGAGGGGTCGCCCTTGTAATCACTGCCTAATTTATCCACCTCGTCAAGCAAAATAAGGGGATTTCCGCTGCCCGATTTCCTTACAGCGTCAATTATCTTACCCGGCATCGCGCCGATATAGGTCTTTCTGTGTCCTCTGATTTCCGCCTCATCGTGCACGCCGCCCAAGGAGACCCTTGCAAATTTGCGCCCCATACACTCGGCTACTGTTTTACCGATAGAGGTTTTGCCCACACCGGGAGGGCCTACAAGGCATATAATCTGCCCCTTAATATTAGGCGCAACGGCATAAACCGAGAGCATTTCAAGTATGCGTTCTTTAACCTTGTCCATACCGTAAATATCGCGGTTAAGTATTTTTTCCGCCTTTTTTATATCGGTAGAGACGGCGGTATCCCTGTTCCAAGGCAGTTCAATACAGGTATCGAGATACCCTCTTACCACCGTACCCTCGTGGGAGCCCGACGGCATTTTTGCAAGCTTGTTTACCTCTTTATGAAGAGTCTCTCTGACCTCGTCCGATGCAGTTAAACAGTCAATTTTATAGTGATACTCGTCGATTTCATCAGCGGAATCGTCGCCGTACAGCTCGCTTGAGATAGCCTTAATCTGCTCTCTTAAATAATATTCCCGCTGATTTTCGTCGATTGCCGCCTTTGTTTTTTCGCTGATTCTGCGGTCAATTTCCCCTATTTCACGCTCCTTATCCAGCATCTCGATAAGTATTTTAGCCCTGTGAATCGGGTCGTCCTGCTCCAAAACATACTGCTTGTCATCATAGGGAGCCGGAATATTAGAAGCAATATAATCCGCTAAAAAGCCGACCTCTGTGGTCTCCGCTATTCGCATAATCACATCGGGTGCGACATTGGAATAAACCTCAGCGTATTTTTCAAACTGCGTTCTAATTCTGCGAAGGAGTGATTCAACATAGACAGGACGGTTTTTTATCGGCTTATCGCTGATTTCGGTAATTTCGGAAATCGGGAAGCCCCTTCCGTTAAAAAGCGAACCGTGCTTTGCGCGGTAAAGTCCCTCAACAAGTACTCTTACGGCATTTTCCGCAACCTTCAGCACCTGACGAACCTTTACCACACAGCCTATTTCATACAAATCCCCCTCTTCGGGGTCTTCGACATATACCTCTTTTTGGGCGACCGCAAAAATGAGCTGGTCGCGCTCCATTGCCGCCTTAAGCGCGGCGGAGGATTTTTTTCTTCCTACATCAAATGAAAGTACCGTTCCCGGAAATACCACTAAGCCTCTGAGCGGTAGAACAGGAAGCATTGTTACTCTTTCTTTAGTTTCTATTGCCATTTATTTCTCCTAAAAGTTAAATTGTCCAGTTATCCGTATTATAAATCGCGGCGGCGAACAGCTCGTTATCCTGAAATATAAAGATAATATTCGTGCTGTCAAATGTGTATCGCATTACGGTGCCGTTTTCAACACCCATAAGGAAGAAGGCGTTGCTGTCGTCTGCGGGTTCTTCTGTGTAATCGAATCCCGCAAGCGACTCTTTAACATCAAGGACAGAGGTTCCTGTTTCAAATCCGTAGGCCTTATCAAAGGCCGCGATATATGAAACGCCCTCGTTTTCCTTGCCTTTTTCATAAAAATAAGAGAATTCACCGTTGTCAATACGTACCGATTTTTCCCCCTCGGTCACATTGTAGGCGTATTCCTCCCCCGCGCTCACAGCCGCCTGTTCCTCAGACGAAAGGGCGCTTTTAATTTCTTCGGGGTCTGCGCCCAACTTATAATTACACTCGGGTATTTCACCTAATTCGGCGTAATATTCTATATCTACCTCTGCGGTTTTTTTATCATCCTTGTCCCTACCGCAGGCGGCAAAGGAAGCAATCATCAGCATTGAAAGCATTAAACAAAATATTTTTTTCATTTTACATTCTCCGTTCTGCCGCATAATTTTTTATTATTTATGAAAGATTGTTAAGAAGGTCGTGGCGTAAATTCCAAAGCTCCTCGGATAAATCGACATAATAGGTATGCGGATTTTCAAAGCGCGTAACCTCGTCCCACAGGGAATCAACCTGTTCGGCGCGGTATTTTGAAATTTCCTTAACCGAGGGCGAGGAATAAACCTGCCTTCCCTTATGAAAAACCTTGACCTGAAGCTTTTTAGCCACAAAGTCGGTTACAATCTTGCGCTTCCAGGTGTGCTCGGGGTCAAAAATCTCGTAAGGCTCGTCGGAGCTTATCCTCTCGTCATTAAGGGTGATAACATCGGCGATTGCCTTGCCTGTTTCACGGTCGTAAAGTCTCCAGGGTATTTTAACCCCCGGCAGGGTGATTTTAGCCGCGTTTTCGCTTATCTTGATTTTGGGTATTGTCTCACCGTTTTTCTCGACCGCGGAAAGCTTGTATACTCCGCCGAAAACCGCCTCGCTTGAAGCGGTGATAAGGCGCTCGCCCACGCCGTAGCTGTCAACCTTCGCGCCTTGGAAAATCATATCGCGAATAAGGTACTCGTCAAGGGAGTTTGAAATACAGATTTTGCAATCCGTATAACCCGCTTCGTCAAGCATTTTGCGGGCGCGCTTTGTTATATAGGTTATATCGCCGCTGTCAATACGAACGCCTAAGGGGCGTTTACCAAGGGGTTTAAGAACCTCATCAAACACCTTAATCGCATTGGGAATACCCGATTTTAAGACATTATAGGTGTCAACAAGTAGCATACAGGAATCGGGATATTTTTCGGCATAGGTTTTAAAGGCAGTGTATTCGTCGTCAAAAAGCTGTACCCAGCTATGCGCCATAGTGCCCGATGCCTTAGTGTCAAAATCCTTTGCGGTAAGCAGACAGGAGGTGCCCGCACAACCGCCGATTATCGCCGCCCTTGCGCCGTAATACGCCGCGCCGTAGCCGTGGGCGCGCCTTGCGCCGAACTCCATAACGGGTCTGCCCTCAGCCGCACGGACTATACGGTTTGCCTTTGTGGCAATAAGGGACTGGTGGTTAATTGTAAGCAGAAGCATAGTTTCAACCATAAGCGCCTGCATTGCGGGACCTCTTACCGTAACAATGGGCTCGTGAGGGAAAATAACCGTACCCTCGGGAATAGCCCAAACATCGCAGGTGAACTTGAAATTAAGCAGATAATCGATAAACTCCTCATTAAAAAGCTTTAAGCTCTCTAAATACTCAATATCCTCTTTCGTAAATTCAAGGTTATTCATATATTCTATAAGCTGTTCAAGCCCCGCCATAATCGCAAAGCCGCCGTCATCCGGAACACGGCGGAAGAACATATCGAAATATGTCACCGTATCGCGCATATCGCTTGTGAAGATACCGTTAGCCATAGTAAGCTCATAGAGATCCATTATCATTGTAAGGTTTAATTCTTTATTTTGCATTGTTATTATCTCCTAAAAGTGAAAATAATTACATTTTTTGGGGCGCGTTTATCTTCATAAGCGTCAGCACATTTTTAATTGCCGTGGCAGTGTCGGCACAAAGGGTAAGCCTTGCCTGCATAAGGCTTTCGTCCGCTCCCTTTACGCGGCATACGGCATAAAATTTATGGAATTTTGTGGCAAGCTCCTCAACATAGTGGGTAATTCTCGCGGGGTCATAGGTCTTTGCCGCCGCGATTATCTCATCGGTAAGGGCGGCTATATGAAGGGTTAATTCCCTTTCCTCGGGTGCCTTTAAAAGCTCAAGCTCTGCGGTACTGCACTTGCGGCGGGTTATACCCTCGCCTTCGAGATTGCGGATAATACTGCAAATTCTCGCATAAGCGTACTGAACATAATAAACGGGGTTTGAATTTGATTCCTTAACCGCAAGGTCAAGGTCAAAATCAAAGTGACTGTTAGGCTCGCGCAAATTAAAGAAAAATCTTGCCGCGTCAATCGGTACCTCGTCAAGCAATGTTACAAGGGTAATCGCCTTTCCCGAACGCTTTGAAGCCTTAATAACCTCGCCGTCGCGGACTAAGCGCACCATCTGCATAAGCACCGCGTCAAGCTTATTCGCGTCAACCCCCAAAGCGGTAAGCGCCGCCTTAAGCCGCGGCACATAGCCGTGGTGATCAGCCCCCAAAATATCGATTGCCTTATCGAATTTTCTGACTTGGAGCTTGTTGTAATGATAGGCAATGTCGGGCACAACATAGGTGGGACCTCCGTTTGCGCGCACAAGCACAAAGTCCTTGTCACAGCCGAAGTCGGTCGCCTTAAACCAAAGGGCGTTTTCCTGCTCATAGGTGTGTCCGCTCTGCTTTAAAAGCTCTATGATCCTCCCAGTCTCCCCGCTTTGGTGGAGGGAGCTTTCCTTAAACCAGGTATCGTAATGAATACGGTATTTGGCAAGGTCATCGTGAAGACCCTGTATATTTTTAGGAAGGGCAAACTCAACAAGCGCTTTTCTGCGTTCCTCCTCGGGCTTCTCTACATAACTGTCCCCGTGAATTTCGGCAAACGCCTTGGCGTGATTTATAATATCCTCGCCGTGGTAGGAATCCTCGGGCATTTCTATGCCGTCCTTATAAAGCTGTAGATAACGAAGGTCTAAGGAAAGACCGAATTTGTTAATCTGATTCCCCGCGTCGTTAATGTAAAACTCCCGCTCGGTATAATAGCCCGCCGCCTCTAAGACGGAAGCAAGACAGTCGCCCAAAGCTCCGCCGCGGGCGTTTCCTATGTGCATAGGGCCCGTGGGGTTGGCGGAGACAAATTCCACCAAAACCCGCTTGCCCTCGCCGTAATTGCTTTTTCCGTAATCCGCGCCCTTTTCACATACATCGGCTAAAATATCGGCATAATACCTGTCCGACAAAAAGAAGTTGATAAAGCCGGGGCCCGCTATCTCGAATTTTTCAATATAGGTATTTGAAAAATCAAATTCAGCACCGAGAATTTCCGCAATTTGGCGGGGAGCTTTATGAAAGGCTCTCGCCCAGACCATGGCGGCGTTAACAGCCCAGTCGCCGTGTTCTCGATTCTGCGGAACGGTTACCGTAAATTCCGCAAGCTCGGTATTTTCCAAAATTTCCTTTTCTATAGCGGACTTTGCCGCGTTTAAAACACAGCCCGCCACCTGTTCCTTTGCTTTTGCTACCAATAATGACATTTACTTTACCTCTCTGACAGAAATTTTTACAGAATTTCGGCTTACAAGCCTTAAATTAGAATCTATTGTGTATTTCATCGAAATTTCGCCGCCTTTAGGCGTTAAATCGGTTTTCACCCTTTCACCGAATATGCCTATTAAAAGCTCGCCCGCCGAGGTGTTATAACAGCACACACTTCGTTTGCCCTCCTCAACTATAAGCCGGCTTTCAACCGAACCCGTACGCTGCAAAATCACCGATTTATCAGGCTTAATATAAATGCCTGTTTTAACAGCGCCTCCCACCGAGAGCATTTCGGTTTCATCATATGTTAGATAATAGCTTCCGTTCTTTTCACCGAAGCGGCCGACGGTAGTAAGCTCTATCGTATCAGAATCATCATCAATTCCCTGCTCGCCGCTGATATTTATAATTACATCCTTCATCATAGCGTACTTAAATCCACCTGTTCTACCCTGCGGTCATCAAGCTCCTCGCCCAAAAGCACAGATGCCTGAGCCTTAAAGGAATCGGGCTTGTCGCTCACAAAGAATTTGTGAACTCCCGCATTTTTTTCATTATTTTCAATACCGTTCCGCTTAATAAAATCGGAAACCGCCTCCGAAACGGCAACGCCGGGGTTTATAAGGGTGATTTTACCCTCTGTAACCCGACTTATAGCCCCTTCAAGTATCGGATAATGGGTACAGCCGAGTATCAGCGTATCACAGCCCGCGCCTATTATGGGAGCGAGATACCGCCTTACGGTCTCTAACACCACAATGTCCTCTTCCCCGTACCAGCCTGACTCTACAAGCGGTACAAACAGCGGACAGCTTTGAGCTGTAACTTCAGCGTTAGGTAAAAGCTTTAAAATTTCCTTTTTGTGACTGCCGCTTGTGACGGTTGCCGCCGTACCTATAACACCGATTTTGCGGTTCTTTGTGGCAATAACAGCCGCCCTTGCCGCGTGGGTCACCATTTCAAAAAAAGGCACCGGTAGGTTATTCGCGCTATCCGCCGCAACGGAGGATACCGTACCGCAGGCGGCGATAATAAGCTTTACATTGTTCTTTAGCAAAAACCGCTCGTCCTCGGCGGCGTATTTTTTAATTGTCTCTCGGCTTCTTGTACCGTAAGGCACTCTGCCCGTATCCCCGAAATAGACTATGTTCTCAAAAGGATTACGCTCTATAAGCTCCCTTACCACCGTAAGCCCGCCGAGTCCCGAATCGAAAACGCCTATTGCACGACTGTCCGCCATGCAATCAACCCCTTAGTCATTGGAAAGTCGAGCACGATAAGGTTTCGCACACCGCATTTTATATTGCGGCTTTGCGTTCATTTTTTAAATACTTTAGTATTCCTGCAAATTCACGCTTCGCCGAATAAAAAACTCGGTGGCAGAAACTCGAAACGACCTGCCAATGATAAATTTTTTGTTGTCAGGAAGGTGCGAAACGCCGAAAGGCTAACGCCTTCGGGGTGACAAGACAAACTGACAACGCAAAATTTACATTGTCAGGCTTGTCGGGTTCGACTTTCCAATGACTAAATTTTTATTCATTTTATAATACCACATATTTGCGATATTAGCAACCAAAAAATAAGCCGACAGCCGTTTTTTTGTTAAAATAAAATTTCTCGGTTGAAAGTTTGGAAAATAGAGTATATAATAGATGAAGCTATAAGATAATGGAGAAAATTATGAACATTGCTTTTTATACACTCGGATGCAAGGTAAATCAATACGAGACCGAGGCTATGCGCGAGGCCTTCGCCGCCTCGGGACACACCGTAGTGCCCGACAGCGCCCCCTTTGACGCGATAGTAATTAATTCCTGCACCGTAACCGCCGAAAGCGACCGCAAAACAAGACAAACCGTCCGCCGTTTCCGCAAGGAGCGCCCCGACGCCGCCATAGTACTTACAGGCTGTATGGTTCAGGCTTTTTCAAAGGAGGCGCAGGCGCTTAGTGACGCCGATGTAATCGCGGGAAATACCGATGTTAAAAAAATAGTCGAATACACCGAAAGGTTTTTGATTGACGGCGAGCGGATTTTCGAGGTTTCCGCCCACAAAAAAGAGGAACGCTTTAACACCCCCTCCCTTGCCGATTTTGCCGAGCGCACCCGCGCTTATATGAAGATTGAGGACGGCTGTGAGAGGTTCTGCACCTACTGCATTATACCAACAGCCCGCGGCTTTGTGCGCTCTAAACCCCTTGATGAAATTAAAACCGAAGCCGAAGCTTTAAGTAAAGCGGGTTTTTCGGAAATAGTGCTTGTGGGCATAAACCTTACCTCATACGGAACGGGCGAAAGCTTTGACCTTGCAGACGCGGTGGACGCGGTTTGCGGAGTAGACGGCATAAAGCGGGTGCGCTTAGGCTCCCTTGAGCCCGACCATATGAG
>JAXJVI010000237.1:0-1881 GCA_036308615.1 Acutalibacteraceae bacterium
GTATAACAATATCCTCATCGTGACCGAACAACCCGAAAAAACGCGGTCTGCCCGGTATTATAACGGCGGTAAGACTGCCGTCTGCCGTGTTGAACTCCACATCATAAACATAGCCCAAAACACAGCCGTTTTTAATGCAAACAACCTGTTTATTTCTCATATCCGCTATTCTGCAGCACATATTCCCCACTCCCCTGATTACTCTACAAGAAAATATATGCGGCTTTGCGGAGTTTTAGTCTTCAAAGACATTTTCGGGTTCTTCTTCATCACCCTGAGTTTCAGGCTTGGCTTTCTTCTGAATCTCAATCCCGAGGTTTTGGCGTTTTTCAATATCCTCGTCGGGATGCTCTGCGTAATACGGGTCAATTATATACTTTTTAATCGACGGAAAGGCGCAGTACTGAACAAGCAGATACCTAAAGCACGGGAAAAGGATTATATACAAAAACAGTTCTAATAGAAGCACAGGAAAAAAGCGGCTTTTTAAAAGGAATAAAACCGCGATATTAACAGCGTAAATAAGCAGTACCGAGAAAAAGCAGAGCAAATTCATTTTCATATTAATAAAAACAAATTTAAAGCTGTTCTTATATATCTGCTTTAGCTTGAAATCAAAGGTAATCATAAGCGTCCAGATGTAGTACTGCATTACCGAAAATATAAACAACATACAAAATGATATCCCAAGACCGACAGTAGCCATAGCACCCTCGGAGCCGAAGTAAAAGAAATAAATATCAAAGCCGAGGATTATGTAGATAAGCGTATTAATAATTCCCGTGGGAAGCGCCTGCTTCCAGTTTTTCTTTATTGTTTCAAAAAAATCGCTTATTCCGAAGGAATGCTTGTCCCTCGCGATATTACGGGTCACATTGGTTATGCCCGCCGTCGCTAATCCGTTTGTAATTACGGGGAGCGAAACTATTAAGTAAACCAAATTTATATTAATAAATTTCCAGAAATTACGGAAAAAGGTCTCAAAAAAAACTATAAAGGTTTTCTTTTTTGGGGCGTCCTTTGAAATTCCCGGTCCTTCCTTCTCATAATTAAACAAACCAAAAAAGCCTGCCATTTTTTAAATCTCCTGTCCTATCTTTTCTTGTAAATAAATTTTTCGCTTACAGAAATATTTTTGTATCCTAAAATATAAGATATACCCGAAACAGCAGGAATAAGCAAAGGAAGCACAAAAAGAAGAGCAAATCGCCAAGCCGCCAGCTCCGAAACGGCGATTGCGCCGCCTGAAATTACTTCTATAAAAGAATATACCGATGAATTGAGAAACTTGTAAAGCGCCAAAGGAAAATTCGGGAAAACGCCGAGCTTTGCTATCACAAGAAAGATAAGTAATAAATAGTTGGGCACCGCCGCAACCGCACCGATTTTAAAGCCTTTGAATTTATCCTCATTCTTGTGCTTAAATCTGACAAGATTACTGTCGGTAGTGCCGTTATGCCAAATTTCGGGATAAATGAACCCACAAAGCAGTAAAAAAGCGAAGACCTGTGAGATGATTAAAAAGAAGGCTTTTCCGCCGTCTGAAAGCGCGGAGCGTATGGAATTAGTGGATACGGTGTATCCCTCCTCCTCATAAGCGGACTTTTGGGTATCCTCGCCGTCTTCAAAATAATAGGTATACAGCTCCGTCGGTTCTGAAGAGTCGCTCGTTGTACCGTAAGCTGTGTATCCGATATTTTTAGTGAAAACCGCGGTTGACAGAACACTGAATGAAACCACAATAAAAAAGCACATAATGTTTATCACTATGGTTTTTAAAAACAGCTTACCGCCGCCCTTTAATATTTCCTTCATACGCACACCAAATTTCATTATATTGCTATTATTATAATCCATAAAAATAATAAATGCAAGAAATAC
>JAXJVI010000238.1:0-1700 GCA_036308615.1 Acutalibacteraceae bacterium
CTCCGACTTTCCTTCCGAACAGGATCGCCGCGATAAACAAAGGGACGTTGCCGAGATGGATCAAGCCGCCGTTTGCCGCGATTGGAAGTCGGATATTGACAAACGCGGTAAATACATAGGTTAAAGCAATGAACAAAGCGGTAACAGATAGATAATAAATCGACGCTTTGCTCACAGCAGCTTTCTCTGTCATTTGGCATCGATCCTTTCTATCAAATAAGGCAGGACTCTTTCAAAATCAACACCGTACCAATTTGAGCCGGGTGTTTCTTTTGTGAGCCTGATGCTTTCCGCCGTAAAATCAGCCGCGATTTTTACGCTGTCTAAAACGGATTTTCCGTGAAGCAGCAGACCGGTGAAGGCAGAGCTGAAAACGTCGCCTGTTCCATGATAAGACGCGTCTACCTTGTTTTGAGCATAGAAGCGAAACTCTTCCGTTTTGCTGTCATAAATCAAAACACCGTATTTGCCGTCAAAAGCCGCTCCTGTCAACACAACGGTTAAAGCTCCCTGTGCGGCAAGCTTTTTGACTACTTCTTTTGCAAACTGCTCGTCATAGCTTTCCCGGTAGGGAGTATCGGTCATCAGGCACGCTTCGGTAATGTTCGGCAAAACAATATCCGCCTGCGCCGCCAGCCTTGCCATTTCCTTAGGGAAGCCGCTGTCAAAAGCCGGATAAAGCTTGCCATTGTCCGCCATAGCCGGATCAACGATCACAAGGTCGGCTTCGCGTTTCAGACTATTGATCAATTTCAGAACCTTATCGATCTGCTGTGCCGAGGCAAGATAACCCGTGTAAAAAGCATCAAAGGTAATGTTTTCATCCTTCCAGTGCTTAGCGATCGGCAAAATCTGATCGTCCAAATCCTTGCAGGTAAAATTTTGAAACATTGTATGAGTGGAAAGTACAGCGGTCGGCAAAATTGCTGTCTCAACACCTGTTGCCGAAATAATCGGAAGTGCTACGGTCAGAGAGCATTTTCCGACGCACGATATATCCTGAATAGTTAATATGCGTTTCATTATGCGAACACCTCATTTTCTAAGTTTATATATATCCGAAAGCCTGTTGAGAGCTTCATTAAGAGTATCGTTTCTCTTAGCAAAGTGCAGACGGATCAGGTGGTTAACGTTTTCACGGAAGAAGCTTGAGCCGGGCACGGCGCCTACGCCGACCTTTTCGGCGAGCTTTTCGCAGAAATCAAGGTCGCATTCATAACCGAATTCCGATATATCGAGAAGCACATAATATGCACCCTGCGGATTCGTGTGGGCGATCCCGATATCGTCAAGCCCTTTTAGGAACAAATCGCGTTTTTCGGTGTATTTTTCAGCAAGCTGTCTGTAATAATCGTCTCCGAAGCGTAGTCCTGTCACCGCCGCCTCCTGTAAAGGTGCAGCTGCGCCGACGGTCAAAAAGTCGTGTACCTTTTTTGCTGCGTCGATAATATGAGGCGGAGCTATGATATACCCCAAACGCCAGCCGGTGATAGAATAGGTTTTTGAAAGCGAGGAGCAGGAGATCGTCCGCTCCCACATATTAGGCAATGAAGCAAAATAGGTATGCTTGTGCGGCGCATAGACAATGTGCTCGTAAACCTCGTCGGTGATCACAAACGCATCGTATTTTTCGGCGAGGTCGGCAATGATTTTCAGCTCGTCATAGTTAAACACCTTACCGCAGGGGTTGGAGGGATTGC
>JAXJVI010000239.1:0-3535 GCA_036308615.1 Acutalibacteraceae bacterium
ATTGCATTGTTGTTATCGTATTCGCCTGTAAGCAGGGTTTGAAGTCTTTGAGAGGCAAGCCCGCCTTCAAATTCATCAAGGGAGGCGGTGATTTCCTCCACAAGGGATAGATCCCCCTCCTCGTCCCCCATTTCGATTAATAAAGCTAAATCGTCATAGGTTGAGCACAGCCTGTCATAGCTTTCCACCGTGTTTTTAAGCTTGCCCGTCTTCTGCAGGATTTTCTGCGAATTTTCGGTATCGTCCCAAAAGCCCGGGGCGGCGGCTTTAAGCTCTAACTCATCGATTTCTCTTTTAAGTCTTTCATAGCCTATAGCGTCCTTAAGGTCGCGAAGCTCTGCTTCGTTGCCCTCAAGTCTCAGCTTTAACTGCTCAAATTCAAGCATTGTTCTCCTCCTGTTTCAGCGCGAAAGCGCACCAGTTGTCCTTATACCTCTTTTCGATGACGGTAAAGCCCTGTTTTTCTGCGGCATTAAGCACATCCTTTTCCCTTAAATCAATTATGCCCGAAACTATTAAAACCGCGTCCTCTTCCATATAATTCTTGACATTTTCGAGCAGTCTTATAACCACATCCGCCACGATATTTGCGCATACAACCGAATATTTACCGGTCACCTTTTCGGCAAGGTCGCCCACAATAAATTCGGTTTTATCGCTAACTCCGTTAATCTCGGCGTTTTCCCTTGCGGTTTTTACCGACTGGGCGTCAATATCCACGCCGACCGCGTTTTCAGCCCCCAGCAACACCGAGGCAACCGCTAAAATACCGCTGCCGCAGCCAATGTCGAGCATTTCGGTGTTACCGTCAACATAATTTTGCAGCATATCAAGGCAAAGGGAGGTGGTGGCGTGGGTTCCCGTGCCAAACGCCGCGCCGGGGTCGATATGCAAAATCGTGCGGTTATCCTTGTTTTCGTATTCCTCCCAGCTTGGCACAATGGCTAATTTTTCGCCGATTTCGGTGGCGTGGAAGTACTTTTTCCAGTTCTCGTTCCAGTCGGAATCGTTTACACCCACAGCCTCCGCCTTATAGCCTATACCCTCGGCGGTAAGGCGCTCCTTTAAAAACTCCAGCGCCTCGGCGGCGTTGTCGCACTCCGAGATATAGATGTGAATTATCGAGGTGTCCCTGTCCTTTGCGACTAACTCCTCGTCAATTAAATCAATGTGCGCAATCTCCTCCGCACCCTGCTCAAGGTCGGAATAATCCTCAATATAAATTCCGTAGGGCACGGTCATATTGGCTATAGCAGCCGCGGTATCGGTATCCTTATTAGCAACCGCAACCGTAATTTCAGTCCAGTTCATAACTTCACTCCGAAAATCAGTATTCGTATTATTATATCATCTTTCACGGCGAAAGAAAAGAATTATTTTGTATTTTAGCTATGAAAAGCCTTCCAAGCCTTAAGGGGGATAGCGACCGTGTGCTGACGGGGGTATACAATAAAGATTCTGCATAGCCAATATCCCCCAGTCACGGCTTCGCCGCGACAGCCCCCGTGAGGCTTGCGGGGCCTTTGTACGGTTGCCTCCCTTGCCTAAAGGGAGGGGGACCGCCGAACGGCGGTGGAGGGATTCGGTTGGGATGATGCTAAACCGGTATCCCACAGTCTTCCTCCGCTCGACAACCCCGTGAGTATTTAGAGGATTAAAATCCAAAAAATCCCTCAATTTCATTTTTTGCGGCAAGTACAGTCCCCTGCACCATACCGTTTCTGCCGCCGCCCCGAACCGAAAAGCGTTCTTTAAAGCACTTAAAAAACAAATCAAGAGCGGTTTCTTCTCCGCAGATTGCAAAGGATAAATCACCGTCTTTTCCCGAAAAAACGCCCCGTATACCGCCGCTTTTTTTATAAAGCGTGTCGGCGAAAAGCTGTAATTCCTTAATATCAAGGTTTTCTTCAAAAAGCGCCGTTTTATCGCTTTTCGGCGTAAAATTCTTTGCCTTCTCTGCGATAAGCCGCTTTTTTAGATTGGATATTTGAAATTTAAGCTCGCGGTTTTCATCACTCAGCCTATCAACCGCCGCCGCGGCTTCGTTCTGCTTAACAGATAAGAGATTTGAAATTTTCCGCACATTAAAATACTTATCGTTATAATCTTGGAGGGCATCCCGACCGCACTTAATAAAAATACGCACACCGCCCTTGTTTTTAAAGGAATCTAAAATTTTTATTATCCCTATTTCCCCCGTCCTTTTAACATGGGGCGCACAGCAGGCGCAGAGGTCGTAACCCTCAATATCCACTATCCGCACATTTTCGGTAAGCTCTAATTTACTGCGGTAGTCTAAGTCCTTAAGCTCCTTTTCATCGGGGTAATACGCCCTTATGGGCACATTCTCCCACACCGCTTTATTGGCTAGCCGTTCCACCTCTAAAAGCTGTTCTTCGGATATTGCGCCGTCGAAATCCACCGTCATTTCCGCTCCCAAATGAAAGCCCACATTATTAAGCCCGTAAATCCTATGTACAATTCCCGAGACTATATGCTCGCCCGAATGGTTTTGCATATTGCGAAAACGCCTGTCCCAATTTAAGGTACAAGCGTATTCTTCGCCGATATTAAGCGGGCGGTCGGTGTAGTGAATTATTTCACCGTCTGCAATCTGAACATCCAAAACCGCCGCCACGCCTATATTTCCACGGTCGGACTCCTGCCCGCCGCCCTCGGGGAAAAAGGCGGTTTTGCCTAATATTACGGCATAATTTTCTCCCGATTTTTCGCAGTTTAAAACCGTAGCCGAAAACTCTTTTATATGTGAATCCTTATCGTAAAGCTTTTCGGTCATTTGCCTAATTTCTCCTCAATGATATGCGCCGCCTTATAAATATCGCCGCCGCCCATTGTGATTACAATATCCCCCTTTTCGGCGGTTTTAATTGCGGTATCGGCTATGTTATCGAAGCCGTCCACCACAACCGCGTCGGGGAGCTTATCCGCCAAATCCTCGGAGGAGATGCCGTAGGTATTCTTTTCGCGGGAGCCCATTATGGGGGTCAAAATCACCTTATCCGCAACCGAAAGTGCCTCGATAAAATCCTCCTTTAAAAGTGCGGTGCGGGAAAAGGTAAATGGCTGGAAAACCACTATAACTCGGTTGTAGTCAAGCTCCTTTGCCGCGGTAAGGGTAGCCTTAATCTCGGTGGGGTGGTGGGCGTAATCGTCGGCTAAAACAAACCCGCCGTACTCGCCCAAAAATTCAAACCGCCTGCCCGCGCCGGTGAATTTTTCTATTGCGTCCTTTATTCCGTCCGCTGTCAGCCCCATATCAAAGCAGACCGCAAAGGCGGCAAGCCCGTTTAAAACATTGTGTCTGCCCGGTATGTGCATTTGAATATTAATTATTTTTTCGCCGTTTTTAACTACATCAAAGGAAAAGCCGAATTTGCCTCCCTTAATATTCTCGGCGCGGTAATCGTTATTTTCACCAAATCCAAAGGTTACGGTTTTAGCGGTAATATCCTCTGCCGCTTTTTTAGCCAATTCATCATCACCGTTAATATAGGCGGTTTTAGCCATTTTAAGG
>JAXJVI010000240.1:0-11588 GCA_036308615.1 Acutalibacteraceae bacterium
GATATAACCGAGCTTAAAGCCGCCTGCGGTATTCTTAAAACAAAGGAATATTCAGAGAGGATTAACACTTATCTTGATACCGGAATAACCTTTGCCGCAGCCCGTGAAAAAGCGGCGTGCGACTTAGGGCTTAAAGAAGGCGTGCTTTCGGGTGCTAACAACAACCTCGCTGTCGAATATATGCTGGCGGCGGAAAATATCGGTGCCGATTTTCGGTTTGAAACACTTAAAAGACAGGGCGCTTCTCACGATTCGTCCGAAGCATCGGGCGGTTATGCCTCTGCCTCTCTTTTACGGGAACGGCTCTTGTCGGGCGACCGTGATTTTTGCAAGAACTATATCCCCGAAAAGGTTTTCCCCCTTTTTACAACTCAAAATACGGCGGATATAAGAAGAATTGAAAATGCAGTCTTAGCCCTGCTTAGAACCCGCACCCTAAATGAGCTTAAAGCCTTGCCCGACATAAGCGAGGGGCTGGAAAATAAGCTTTTTTCCGCAATAAGGGTTGCAAGCAGCCTAAATGACCTGTATAATAGGGTTAAGGTCAAGCGGTATACTCTTGCGAGAATAAGGCGGCTTGTGCTTTCTGCCTTTCTAGGGCTTGACGGTACGTTTTTTATGAAAAAACCGCCCTATGTCAGGGTTTTAGGCTTTAACGAGCGAGGAAAAGAATTGCTTAAAGAAAGGGCGCGCGCCTCGGAGCTTCCCGTTGTAACGCGGGTTGCGGAAATAAAAAAACTGCCCGAGCCCGCAAAAAAGCTCTTTGAAGCAGAGTGCAGAGCTACCGATTTATTTGCGCTCGCCCTGCCAAAGCCCGCCCCCTGCGGTCTTGAGTACACAGCAAAAATTATTAAAACGGAGTGAACAAAATGGTAAGTACAAAAATAATTGATTCGTTTAAGGACTATGGAAAATGCCTTTGCATCGAAAATGGCGTGATTGAGGCCTATGTCACTATAGATATAGGGCCCAGAATAATCCGCTTCGGCTTTGTGGGCGGTCAGAATGTTCTGTGCAGTAACAGAAAGGCTTTCCCCCCTATGGGCGACAAGACCTTTACCGACTATTACGGCGAGGGCAAGCATTGGGAAAATCTCGGCGGTCACAGAATTTGGGTGTCCCCCGAGTCCTATCCCGAAACCTACGCCCCCGACCTTGACCCGGTTAATTATAAGCTTACCGAGTACGGCGCGGTATTCACCCCCGCTCCCGAAAAGGAAAACGGCGTGGCTAAGACCCTTGAAATCAAGATGGATCCCGATGACGCTAATATGCAGGTCACAATGCGGGTTGAAAACATCTCGGATAATGATAAAACCTTCTCTGTTTGGGGGCTCTCGGTTTCCGAAAAGGGCGGTACGCTTATTATTCCTATGAACACTAATGACACGGGTCTGCTTCCCAACCGTATAATCTCGGTCTGGCCCTATACCGACATGAGCAACGACCGCATTTATTGGGGCAGCCGCTATGTAACAATCCGTCAGGACGAAAAATATGAGCAGCCCATTAAGCTCGGCTTTGACCTTAACTGCGGAACGGTTTATTACACCAAAGGCGAGGATATTTTCCGCAAGAGCTTTGACACAAACCACCCCGACGGCACATATCCCGACGGCGGCTGTTCCTTTGAAACCTACACGAATGAAAATATGATTGAGGTCGAGTCCTTAAGCGAGCTTAAGACGGTAAAATCGGGCGAGGCTTCCGAGCTTACCGAAAGCTGGTCACTTTACAAAATGCCCTGCGAGGTTGATTTCAGAAGTGACGAGTCTATAGACGGTATGTTGGAGAAAATCTGAATAATTCGGAGTTGTTTTTTTCAAAACATAAATAGGGGCTGTAAAAAAAACAAATTGGGGTTTGTAGAGGCGAGGCTTAAAGATAATTCGTAGGGGAGGGTCTCTGTGCCCTCCCGTTTATACTCCAAATGTTTCGGGAGGGCGCAGAGACCCTCCCCTACAAACACACAGACAAACCCCGATTTGTCCGCATAAAATCAAACAAGCTCGGCAAAAGCTTTATTTTTCTGCTTTTGCCGGGCTTGTTATTATCTCAATTAATCCGTTTTTTAGGATACTGTGTTTTTTATTGCCCCTTTTGGCTTTTCACTGTATTTTTTCAAGCTCATTAAGCCAGCTTTCTGCCGACGCATCGGAGGGCATACGCCAGTCTCCTCTGGGCGAAAGGGTGACGGAGCCTACCTTCGGGCCGTCGGGCAGGCAGGAGCGCTTGAACTGCTGTGAGAAAAAGCGCCTTATAAACACCGTAAGCCAATGCTTAATAGTCTCTTTGTCATATTCTCCGCAAAAAGCGATAAGGCTCAGGCGGTAGATTTTTTTGGGCGACTCGCCGTTGCGCAATAGGTGATAAAGGAAGAAATCGTGTAGCTCATAGGGCCCCACCAAATCCTCGGTTTTTTGGGCGATTTCACCCTTTTCGTCTGCGGGGAGCAGCTCGGGGGAAACGGGGGTATCTAAAATATCGAGCAACACCTCTTTAAGTGCGGGCTCGGCATTTTCCGCCTCGTGGCGGACAATGTAGCGCACAAGCGTTTTAGGCACCGAAGAATTGACGGCGTACATAGACATATGATCGCCGTTGTAGGTCGCCCAGCCGAGGGCTAATTCGGACAAATCCCCCGTGCCTATAACCATACCGCCCGACTTGTTGGCAATATCCATAAGCACTTGTGTGCGCTCTCTGGCCTGGGAGTTCTCAAAGGTGACATCAAGGCAGTCGGGGTCTTGGCCTATATCCGAAAAATGCTGATTTACGGCTTTGGTGATGTTTACTTCTTTAAAGCTGACCCCTAAAAGGTTACAAAGCTTTTCGGAGTTGGAGCGGGTGCGGGCTGTAGTGCCGAAGCAGGGCATGGTGACCGCAACAATATCGCTTAACGGTCGGTTTAACAGCCTCATCGCGCGGACGGTGACAAGCAGAGCCAAGGTGCTGTCAAGTCCGCCCGAAATGCCGATAACCGCGGTTTTTGAACGGGTGTGTTCAAGCCGCTTTTTAAGACCGTAGGACTGAATTCTCAGTATTGCCTCGGCTCGGCTGTTAATATCGGCGCTGTCGGTGGGGACGAAGGGGTTTTTGGCTATATTTCTTGTTATTTCCGTGGTGATTTGCTTCTGCTCAAAGGTGACGGTTTTAAGACCGCAAAGCGGCTCAAAGCTTGTGTTTTTGTGGCGTTCGCCCGCAAGCTTTTTAAGGTCGATTTCGGTGACGGTAAGCTCTTTTTCGCTGAATGGCGCGCTTTCCGCAAGGGCGGTGCCGTTTTCGCAGATAAGGCAATGCCCCGAATAAACCAAATCCTGCGTTGACTCGCCGCTTCCCGAAGAAGAGTAAATATATCCGCACAAAAGCCTTGCGGAGGTTAAGGAAACAAGGGAGGCTCTGTACTCCGCTTTGCCTATAACCTCGTTTGAGGCGGAGGGATTTACGATAATATTGGCGCCGCCTCGGCACAGCCTTTCGGAGGGGGGAACCGCCGCCCACAAATCCTCGCATATTTCTATACCGAAGGTATATTCCGACATTTCGTTATGGGCGAAAACAAGCTCTGTCCCGAAGGGCGCTGTCATACCGCATATGTTAAGGGACGCGTCCTTACCCACAAGCTCGCCCGAGGAAAACTGCCTTTGCTCGTAAAACTCATTGTAATTCGGCATATAGGTTTTGGGAACTATGCCTAAGATTTTGCCGCCCGAAATTACCGCCGCACAGTTGAAAAGCTTTGAAGAATATAAAAGCGGCACACCGACAATTATTACAGGGTATTTGTTTACGGTGTATTCGGCAATATCCTTAAGGGCGTTTTTCGCGGCGGTAAGCAGAGCGTCCGAAAAAAACAAGTCCCCGCAGGTGTAGCCCGTAACACAAAGCTCGGGAAGACACAAAAGATTTATTTTCTGCCCGTCCGCTTTGGCTATAAGCCTTTTAATCTCCCTTGTGTTAGCCGCGACATCAGCCACGGTACAAACAGGCACCCCCGCGGCAACCTTTATAAAACCGTCCTTCATATAATCAATCCTTATTATTTGTTATTTACAGTTTAAAACTTTTTTGTCTTTATGTCAATATTATAAACTCGAAACATCTGTTAATACTTAATTTTATAAAGCAAATTGCGAAAAGTTTAAGAGATTGTTAATTTTTTTACAATCTTCTTGCATTTCTTTTATAAATGAGGTATACTGTATAAGGCAAAAATTTGAACTTTTGAAAAGGGGATACCAAAATGACCAACAATAAAACGGTTTTAAAGTGGCTTGACGAGGTCAAGGAGCTTGTAAATCCTGATAAGGTTGTCTGGATTGACGGCAGCGAGGAACAGCTTGAGGCTCTTCGCAAGGAAGCGGTCGAGACAGGCGAAATGATTAAGCTTAACGAAGAAAAGCTTCCGGGCTGCTATCTGCACAGAACACTGCCTAACGACGTAGCTCGTGTTGAGGACAGAACCTTTATCTGCACAGATACAAAGGAAGAGGCAGGCCCCACCAATAACTGGTGTGACCCGAAGGAAATGTACGAAAAGCTTTACAACATTGCCCGCGGAACTTATAAGGGACGCACAATGTATGTAATTCCTTATTCTATGGGACCTATCGGCTCTCCGATTGCTAAAATCGGTATTGAGGTAACCGATTCTATCTATGTTGTTCTCAATATGGCTATTATGACTCGTATCGGCGCTAAGGTGCTTGAGGTATTGGGCGACAGCAACGACTGGGTTCGCGGTCTCCACGCCAAGTGCAATGTTGACCCCGAGAACAGATATATCTGCCACTTCCCGCAGGACAACACCATTATTTCGGTCAACTCCGCTTACGGCGGCAATGTGCTTTTAGGTAAAAAGTGCTTTGCTCTGCGTATAGCTTCTTACCAAGGCTGGAAAGAGGGCTGGATGGCTGAGCATATGCTCATCTTAGGTCTCGAAAATCCGCAGGGTGAGGTTAAGTATGTTGCGGCGGCTTTCCCGTCTGCCTGCGGCAAGACCAACCTTGCAATGCTTATTCCGCCCGAGTATCTCCGCAAGAAGGGCTACAAGATTTGGACTGTCGGCGACGATATTTCCTGGATGAAGATAGGACCTGACGGTCGTCTTTATGCTATCAACCCCGAAAACGGCTTCTTCGGCGTAGCTCCCGGAACCAACGCTCACTCCAACTTCAACGCTCTTGAGAGCACCAAGAAGAACACAATCTTCACCAATGTTGCTTTAAATCTTGACGATAACACCGTTTGGTGGGAGGGACTCAATAAGGAGCTTCCGCAGAACGCACTTGATTGGAGGGCAATAAGTGGGACGCTTCCAAGTTCGACAAGGCGGACAAGTCAACCTATGCCGCTCATCCGAACTCCAGATTTACCGCTCCCGCCAAAAACTGCCCCTGTATTTCCGAAGAGTTTGACAAGGGCGAGGGCGTTCCGATTTCCGCTATCATCTTCGGCGGCCGCCGCGCTAAGTGCGCTCCCCTTGTATATCAATCAAAGGATTGGGTTAACGGCGTGTTCATAGGCTCCGCTATGGCGTCCGAGACCACAGCCGCCGCCGCCGGCGCAGTAGGCGTTGTTCGCCGCGACCCGATGGCTATGCTTCCCTTCTGCGGCTACAATATGGGCGAATATTTCCAGCATTGGCTCGATATGGGCGTGAAGTTAGGGGACAAGGCGCCTAAGATCTTCAATGTTAACTGGTTCCGTACCGACGATGAGGGCAACTTTGTATGGCCGGGATTCGGTGACAATATGCGGGTTCTCAACTGGATAATCGACCGTTGCGAGGGCAAGGCTGACGCCACCGAGACCGCTATCGGCTATGTTCCGAAGCCCGAGGACATCGACCTTACCGACCTTGATATGGAGCTCGACACCTTAAAGAGCATCTTAAAGGTTGATAAGGATGTTTGGACCAAGGAAGCCGAGGAGATTGAGGAGCATTACAAGAAGTTCGGCGATAAGCTTCCCAATGAGCTTCGTGAACAGCTTAACAACCTCAAGGCAAATCTTGCAAAAATGTAATATTGAACAGTTCCCGTGTTTTAACGGAATCTATATTTCTAAAAAAGCACAATATCCGAAAAGACGGATTAATTAAGGAAAAATTAAAATAAGCTCGGCAAAAGTAAGGAAAAAGCTTTTGCCGAGCTTATTTGGTATAAAGGGATAAATCGGGGTTTGTAGAGCTAAAACAATAGCTGTTATAGCCTCCCTTGCCTAAAGGGAGGGGGACCGCCGAACGGCGGTGGAGGGATATATTTGGGCTTCCACAAGCCTAAGTATCCCCCAGTCACGGCTCCGCCGTGCCAGCCCCCTTTAGGCAAGGGGGCCTTATTATCAGCTAATCAAAGACCTCTACAAACCCCGATTTGTTTTTACAGCCCCTTTTTAATAGCTTTAAAGTCCGATTTTTATTGGGCTTTTTTTAAATTTTCAAATTCCGGCAGACCTGCTAAGGATGAGAATTGCGCGTCTTTTATTTTCTCCGTAAAAGTTTCTCTTTGGGAAAGCGGCGTTGTTTTCGTAAATTCAAGCGAAGAAATCTTGTTATTCTTAAATAAAATTGATGTATGGGTTAGTTCGTTCAATTCATCAAATTTAACTGCATAATTATATGCTTTTTCGAGATATTCAATCTTCGCGTTTGGGTCTTCTTCGTATTTCGCCATATCAATGTAAGTATCGGACAAACATCTGTTATAAAAACCGAAATCCTCATTTTCAAACATTAAATTGATAAATTCAACCACTTTGTTGAGAATCTTTAATCGCTCCTTGTCGTCAAATTTTTCAGATTTCATATAAGAAAGAATAGTTATGTAAAACCATTTAATCATTGTGTGTAAACTGTTATGAACATTATCTATTCTATCCTCACCTTCAAAAAAATCAGTGGAAACATATTCAATACAATTCCAAAAGCTCGGTAATTTTTTAAGCCACATTTCTGCTTTTTCTTTGTTATTTAATCCTTTATAGGAACACGCTATATAATTCAGGCAACTACACTCCAACTCAATATCATCGGTTAGTTTAATAAGTCTTTGGGCAACCGATATGGATATTTCATAATAATAATCCTTGTTCTCGTCTGCCTTTTCACCCATCAAATATGAATCCATTACAACCATGTGCATTACGGTTTTGTTATTTGGGAATTTAGCATATATTTTTTGAGATAAATTAAAGGCTTCTTCCACATAACCGTTAAAGTGTGCTTCTTGCCGTTTATTAAAATATTCAGACAGTTCGGAATTCACTTTTTCTAAATCGGCACCTAAAAGACTGTCAACGGTAACATCATAAAACGATGCGATAGTCGGTAAAAAAGTTATGTCAGGGTAGGTGACATTGTTTTCCCATCGGCTTATGGATTGCTTTGAAACATCCCAAAATTCGGCAAGCTCTTCTTGTGTAAAACCCTTTTGCGTTCGTAAATTCTTCAAATATTCACCGAAATCATAAGTCATAAATATACCTCCGAAAATTGTTTTGCAGCTGCATTCATATCATAACTTATTCTTTAGGATATAACAAGGTCTCAAATCAAGACAGTTGTTACGGAAAATGAGACAGGACAATATTTTTCTTTTACTATTCTAAAATTCAGAGCCATCTAAAATGTATTGTGTATTTAAAATATTCACAAAAATATCTTTATTTTTGGAAAACGGTGTGATATAATCTATTATGTATTTTTATGTGTAGCGAAAGGGGGGGCGGATTTATGAGGCTTAGGTTAATTTCTGTGCTTATTGCGGCGGTTCTTTGCCTCGCGCTTTGCGGTTGTGACAGCTTTGCCTCAAATACGGCAGAGCTCTTAAGTCCCCCCGAGCTTTCGGGAGATATATCGCCTATTGCCGAGGCTATTGCCAAGGGCGCCGGCGGCGAATACACCTTAAAATATCCGTCGGACGGTAATTTCCGCTCGGCGGTTGTGCAAAACGATATTAACGGGGACGGCAGGCTTGAGGCATTTGCTTTTTACAGCAGGAAGGAAAAGGAAAACGGAACCGACACCGTAAATATGTATATCAGCGTTATAAGCTTTACCGGCGGTGAGTGGGTCTGCGCGGATAAGCAAAAAATTGTTGCCGGCGGTGTGGAGAGAATTGACTTTTGCGACCTTGACGGAGACGGTACCTCCGAAATCTTGGTGGGTTGGGAAATATACGGCACCAGCGAAATGCAGCTTGCGGTATACAGCTTTAAGGACGGAAAGCTCACCCAGCGCACAATGCAGAAATACAGCCGTTTTATATGCTGTGACCTTAATGATGACGGATTAAGCGAAATTTTAATAATTAAGTTCAGCGCGTCGGAACAGATAAACACGGCGGGAGTCTACCGGCTTACGGAGGGCGGCGTGACCGAGCTTTATTCCTGTGAGCTTGATAAAACCGTTCAGTCGGTCGGTGAGCCTGTAATTTCCCATCTCTCTTCCGGAAAACCCGCGGCTTACATTGACGAGATAAAGGGTGTAGGCGCGGTAACCGAGGTTTTGTTTATTGAAAAAAATCAGCTTGTAAACCCGCTTATGAACCCGGAATCGCGGGAGACCACAGCAACGCTCCGCTCGGCGGAGATAGGCGTTAAGGATATTAATGACGACGGAATAATCGAGATTCCAGTGCAGGAAAATGTGCCTTCAATCACAAAATCCGACCTTAACGAAAAGCTCTATCTTACAAACTGGTGTTCCTACAACGGCGAAGCCCTTACCAATCAAATGACTGCAATGATAAATAATAACGACGGTTATTACTATATCCTCTCCCAAAAATGGACGGGTCAAATTGCGGTATTAAAGGATACCGATAAGAGATTGCGGGAAATTTACCTTTATGACAGCGCAACCTCCACGGCGGGGGAAATGCTTGTAAGCTTTATGACGGTCACCCGCGCCGACTGGGAAAGCGGGAAATACGAAGACTCGGGGTATGATAAAATCGCGCAGAACGAAATATCGGTTTACCTATGCAAGGTAAGCGATTTTGCTAAGTCACAGGGACTGACCGAAGAAGTGATAACCAAAAACTTTATACTGACGGAGTAGATTAGAGAATGAAACGCATAATGATAGTTGAGGACGAGGCGGCAATACGCGAATTTGAGGCGATTAACCTCAAAAGGGTAGGCTACAGCGTCATTGAAGCGGGCTCGGGCGAGGAGGCGCTTGATATTTTTGACAGCGACCCCCTCGGCGTAGACATAGCCTTGCTTGATATTTCAATGCCGGGGATGGACGGCTTTACCCTCTGCAAGGAGTTAAGAAAGCGCAGCGCCTCCCTTGGGATAATAATGCTCACCGCCAGAACGCAGGAAATGGATAAGATAAACGGGCTTATGATAGGGGCGGACGATTACATAACAAAGCCCTTTAGCCCCACAGAGCTTTTAGCAAGGGTGGATTCACTTTACAGGCGTGTGGAAATGCAGGCGCCTAAAACCGCGCCCGCACCGCGGGACGAGATAGTTTTGGGCGAATTTACCCTTAATCTTCGCCGCAGAACATTGCTTAAAAACGGCAGAAATATCGAGCTTACGCAGGTCGAGTTCCAGATGATAGAGTACTTCTTCAATAATCCCGATGTGGCGCTTGACCGCACCGATATATTAAGTAAGGTTTGGGGAACAAACTATTTCGGCGAGGAAAAGATTGTGGATGTGAATGTAAGAAGGCTTCGTATGAAGGTTGAGGACGACCCCTCTCAGCCGCGGCGTTTAATCACCGTTTGGGGTATGGGCTATAAGTGGAATACCCATTAAAAGTGCCGGAATTATAATTTTTTAGAGGGAGGCGGCGCCATGCAGCTTGAAATTAAGTTTAAAAGCATAGCGGTAAGATGGTTTTTTAACATTTTTCTTATTGTGGCACTTATTGTCTGTACGGTGATCATCGCCCTTTCAGCCCTTGTAAGCTCCCTTTACACCGAGCGTATAACCACCCTTGCAAACGATCTCACCTATGAATTTAACTCCCTTTCCACGGTAGCAAGGGCTAATTTTAAGGACACGGCGGTGGAGCTTGCGGAAAACTTCCCCCATAAGACAAAGTTAGAGGTTCAGGTTATTGACAGGGACGGAAATATTATTGTAACCACCACGGGCTTTCGCCCGACAGAGCAAAAAATGCCCGACTACGAAAGGGCGAAAAACAGCGGATATGCCGCTTTAAAGCTCAAGACGGCAGAGGGCGAGCGGGTGCTTTGCGGCACTACCGCGCTATATGACTCTTCGGGCAGGTATTTGGGCGCTTACAGATGGATTACCTCCCTTAGGAATACCGATAAGGTAATTATCTGGCTGGTTTTGTCACTGGCCTTGGTGGGTTTGCTTATACTTTCCTTCAGCGCCTTTTCGGGCTTGTTCTTCATACGCTCTATCGTAAAGCCCATAAGGGATGTAAGCAATATCGCGAGAAAAATTGCAATGGGGGATTTTAATTCCCGAATAGAAATCAAGAAAAACGACGAGATAGGCGAGCTTTGCGATACCATTAATTATATGGCTTCGGAATTAAATCAGGCGGAAAACCTTAAAAACGATTTTATTTCCTCGGTTTCCCACGAACTCAGAACTCCGCTTACGGCGATAAGGGGCTGGGGCGAGACGGCGAAAATGTCCTTAGGCACGGACGAGGAGCTTGTAAAACGCGGAATTGATGTGGTGCTTTCCGAGGCGGACAGACTGTCGGGGCTGGTTGAGGAGCTACTGGATTTTTCCAGAATGGAAACAGGCAGACTTTCTGTCGTGGCGCAACCCCTTAATGTTTCCCAGATTTTGTCGGAATCGGTGGATATGTATATAGAGCTTGCCCGCAAGCAGGGAATAGAGCTGATCTTCACCCGCTCCGCCGAGGATATGACCGTATCGGGGGACCCGAACCGCTTAAAGCAGGTCTTTATCAACATAATCGATAATGCGGTTAAATACACCGAAAAGGGCGGTCAGGTGCTTGTTGACCAGACTGCCGAGGAGGGCTGCGTAAGAATAACTGTTAAGGATACCGGCGTGGGAATACCGGCACAGGATATTGACCGTGTTAAGGAAAAATTTTATAAGGCAAATAAAACGGTTAGAGGCTCAGGCATAGGTCTTGCGGTCGCGGACGAGATAATAAAACAGCACAACGGTCTTTTGTTTATCGAAAGCGACGAGGGCGTCGGAACTACCGTTACGATAGTGCTTTCGCTTTATGAGCCTGAGGAAACCGAAGCCGAACAGTCGGAAGAAAAGGAGAATTAGATGGCAAAGTACACTTCAATAGGCGGTCAGGCGCTTATAGAGGGCATTATGATGAAAAGCCCCGAAAAAACCGCCCTCGCGGTAAGAATGCCCGATAAATCCATAGACATAACTTATTTAAACGGCAAAAGCATAAGGGAAAAATATAAAATATTAAAGCTTCCCATATTGCGCGGAATAGCGGGCTTTATAGAGTCGATGATACAGGGCTACAAGGCTATGATGCTCTCCGCCGATAAGTCGGGATTTACAGACCTTGATGAGGAAGAAAATGAAAAGACCGACAGCGACAAGAAAAAAGAAAGCGCACTTATGAGCGCCGTTATGGTAATAGC
>JAXJVI010000241.1:0-1809 GCA_036308615.1 Acutalibacteraceae bacterium
GAGGTAATCGAGTTCTCCGAGACCGAAAAGATGTTCTCGAACCCGCAGGATAAGCGCACAGAGGATTATATAACCGGGAGGTTCGGCTAATATGCGTAATAAATTTGACAGTCAGCTTGAAAAGCTTAATTTGGAGCTTATAACAATGGGCGCCCTTTGTGAGGACGCGATTTCCGCCTCGGTTAAGGCTATGCTTGAGGGGGACGACGCCCTTTGCGACAAGGTCTTTGCGGCAGACGCTGAGATTGACCAAAAGGAACGGGATATAGAGGCTATTTGTATGAAGCTGTTACTTCAGCAGCAGCCCGTAGCAAGGGATTTAAGGGTTATCTCCTCCGCCCTTAAGATGATTTCGGATATGGAGCGCATAGGCGACCAGGCCTCCGACATTGCGGAAATAACCAAATTTATCAAAAACAGTAATGTCAAAAGCCGAGTGCATATAAGCGATATGGCAGAAGCGGCAATTAAAATGGTGACCGACAGCGTTGACTCCTTTGTTAAAAAGGATTTATCGTTGGCGCGCGCCGTAATGAAATATGACGATAAGGTGGATAACCTTTTTGACTGCGTTAAAGACGAGCTTGTAAGGCTTATTTCGGAAGACCGCGCCAACGGCGAGTTTTGCATTGACCTTCTTATGATTGCGAAATACCTTGAGCGCATAGGCGACCACGCGGTTAATATCGCCGAGTGGGTGGAATATTCAATAACGGGAGTTCATTAGGTGCATCTCCCGTAATGGGGGAAAATTATGCTAACCTATGAAGAATTAAAAAGAAACGAATCGGTAAAGGCGTATATCGAGGGGGCGGACAGATCCCTTGCGGCGTTGGGCTTTACCGAGCACAGCTTTGCCCATGTCGGCAAGGTGGCGGATACCTGCCGCTACATTCTGTCGGTTATGGGGTATAGCGAGCAGGAAATAGAGCTTGCGAAAATCGCCGCCTATCTTCACGATATAGGCAACCTTGTAAACCGCATCGAGCATTCCCAAAGCGGGGCGGTAATGGCGTTTAGGATATTGGATAACCTTAATATGGACGCCCGCGACATAGCCACCGTTGTTTCGGCAATCGGCAACCACGATGAGGGTACGGGGGTGCCTGTGGACGCGGTCTCCGCGGCGTTGATTTTAGCGGACAAATCGGATGTTAGACGAAGCCGGGTTAGAAACCGTGACATAACGACCTTCGATATTCACGACAGGGTGAATTATTCGGTCAAAAGCTCGGAGCTTAAAATCAGCGAGGACAAGACAAAAATCACCCTTATTCTCTCTATCGATACCGCCTACGGAAGTATTATGGAATATTTCGAGATTTTTATGAACCGAATGCTCCTTTGCCGCAAGGCGGCGGAAAAATTGGGCCTCACCTTTAAGCTTGAAATCAACGGTCAGCCGTTGCTGTAATTCAGACGGCGGATAACAGAAAGCAGATGGTAGACATCGGGCTGTCAAGGATGCCGGATCCTACGATAACTAATGAAAAATTCATAAATAGCAGAGGCTGATTGAGGTGCCTTAAATGTCCGATAATAAATTACCAAAAAGGAAACCTGCCCGATTAAAAGAATACGATTACGCCGGAAACGGCGCGTATTTTATAACTATCTGCACCCAAAACCGTGCAGAAATTTTATGTGATATCGTAGGGGACGATGCCCACATCGTCCCGAAAAAATGCGGCATAATTGCAGAAAAATATATTAAAACTATTCCCGGTATAGACAAATATGTTATTATGCCTGATCATATTCATATGATAATTAAAATTGAGAACGGGACGATGTGGGCATCGTCCCCTA